>NZ_CAJCKS010000234.1:0-6125 GCF_903970985.1 Pantoea sp. ME81
TGCTTCAGGCCCGCAGCGTCAGTGGTGTTCTCGGCAACGGCAGAGAAATCCATCCAGTCACGCTGCCAGTAACGACGGATTTCGCCATCGCTGCTGCACAGGAAGCTTCCCGGCGGGAATTCTTTGATGGTGCGGCAAACCGGCACCAGCGCTTTCATTTCAGAGGCGACAAACAGGTTGCCGTGCTCATCGTTGCCCATGTACAGCGGGATAATCCCGATGTGGTCACGGCCAATCAGATACTGCTGCTTCACGCTGTCCCACAGAATAAAGGCGAACATACCTTGCAGGTCATCGAGGAAATCGAGACCTTTTTCTTGATACAGCGCGAGGATCACTTCGCAGTCAGAACCGGTCTGGAACGCATAACGATCGCTGAGTTCAGCACGCAAAGCCTGATGGTTGTAGATCTCACCGTTCACGGCCAGTACGTGGGTGTGGTCAGCGTTGTACAGCGGCTGTGCGCCGTTGTTGACGTCAACAATCGACAGGCGCTCATGCACCAGAATGGCTTTGTCATCGGCATACACGCCAGACCAATCCGGTCCACGGTGACGCATCAGACGGGAACACTCCAGCGCTTTCTTGCGCAGTTCAACAGGATCGGATTTCAGATCCAGCACACCAAAAATCGAACACATAACTGACTCCTGATCTCACCTTGCGGCGATGTTATTTCTACGTTTGTCCGGCAGCCTTGACTGCGTGATGTATAAGAAAATGCGCTATCAGGTGGTGTTAACGCAAGTTAAATTGCGATCTTTTGATAAAAAGATTGTTGTGATGGCTTAAAAATTAAATTTCATCTAATTAAATGCCAATTAAATTAGATGGCGTCTAATGAATTGGCGTTTGGATGATTTCCTGCGCAATTAACGGTGCACAGAATCATAATAAAGGGATGTAAAAACAAACGCCCTGCTCACACGACGTGCGGGCAGGGCGATAAGTAAACGCGATAAGAGAAGGTTTAGAACAGGTCGATATCGGCCACTGAAGGGTAAATCCAGTCAGGGCGGAAAGGCATCGCATCAATGTCACTCAGCGTCGAAACCCCGGAGAGCACCAGAATGGTTTCCAGGCCCGCCTGGAATCCGGCCAGAATATCGGTGCGCAGGTTATCGCCGACAATCACCGTCTCTTCCGAGTGGGCATGCATCTTATTTAGCGCAGCACGCATGATATACGGGCTCGGCTTACCGACGTAAAACGGTTTGCGACCGGAGATGGTTTCGATACCGGCGCAGAGTGCACCGCAGGCTGGCACAAAACCGCGTGCGTGGGTATCCGGGTTGGTGGCGATAAAGCGTGCGCCATTAGCCACAAAGAAAGCCGCTTTGTGCATCATTTCCCAGTTAAAGGAGCGCGTCTCCCCAACAATCACAAAATCGGGATTCACATCGGTGATGGTAAATCCGGCTTTATACAGTTCGTGAATCAGCGCGCCTTCGCCAATCACGTAGGCTTTTTTGCCTTCCTGACGACGCAGGAAATCGGCTGTCGCCATCGCCGAGGTATAGAACACTGAATCCGGTACCTCGACACCCGCATTGGCAAAACGGTTTGCCAGATCCTGAGCGGTTTGCGACGGATAGTTGGTCAGCACCACCAGCGGCATCTCTTTTTCAAGGATGCGCTGCAGAAACTCATTCGCGCCTTTCACGGCGGTATTGTCGTGCATCAACACGCCGTCGATGTCACAGATTACGCTTTTGATGGTCATATTGGCTTCCGGTCGGGCCCGCCAGACGGCAGGCTTCAATTATTCTTCCAGCAGATGCTGCAGCAAAATACCATTCAGCATCGCACGTTTCGCCAGGGCAAAGGCGCCAATAGCGGAACGGTGATCCAGTTCGGAACGCACCACCGGCAGGTTTTTGCGGAACGCATTCAGCGCCTGGGTATTAATGCAGCCTTCAATCGCCGGGAACAGCACTTTGTCTGCGTCGGTGATTTCGCCCGCCAATACCACCTTTTGTGGGTTGAACAGGTTAATGGCAATCGCAATCGCTTTCCCGAGATAACGCCCTACATACTCAATCACTTCGCAGGCCAGCGCATCGCCCTGGTTGGCGGCACGGCAAATTTGCGGCATCAGGCAGTTATCCAGCGTCAGCGTGCTGGGATAGCCCTGGTTGAGCAAATGGCGCACGCGATTTTCAATCGCGCCATTGGCGGCAATCGTTTCCAGACAGCCAAAGTTGCCGCAGTGGCAGCGCTCACCCAAGGGATCGACCTGGATGTGGCCAATTTCGCCCACGTTGCCGTTGCTGCCGAGGAAAATATGGCCGTTAGCGATGATGCCCGCGCCGGTACCGCGATGTAAACGCACCAGTATGGAGTCTGCACAGTCACGACTTGCACCGAAATAGTGCTCCGCCAGCGCCAGACTACGGATATCGTGACCGACAAAGCTGGTGACGTTAAAGCGTTTCTGCAAGCTGGATACCAGCGGCCAGTGGCTGACAGCGATGTGCGGCATATAGCGAATAATGCCGTTAATCGGGTCCACCAGGCCTGGCAGAATCACCGCGATCGCGATTAATTCATGAATCTTGCGTTGATGCGCCGCCATAAATGCCGTGATGGCATTGAACAGCGCATTCTCCAGCGTTTCCTGGGTGCGCTCAGGCAGGGGATAATCTTCCTGCGCCAGCGATTTTCCGCTCAGATCGAATAATGTCAGCGTGGCATCATTGCGTCCTAAGCGAACGCCGATGGTATGAAAATGGCGAGTTTCGGTAATGATGGAAATGGCGCGGCGACCACCGGTAGAGGCTTGTTGCTCTACCTCTTTGATCAGGCCGCGCTCAATAAGCTGGCGGGTAATTTTCGTGACGCTGGCGGGCGCAAGCTGGCTGAGATCGGCAATCTGTATACGCGATATCGGCCCTTGTTGATCAATTAGCCGGTAAACGGCTGCACTATTGAGTTGTTTGACAAGATCGACATTTCCTATTTGAGTCTGGCCGCCAGTGGTCATTCAGTACTTACTCGCTGAGGACGTCGTCTCCATTGACTAACGTCTTAGTGATTTGATAATCGCGGGTAAAGACAGTGAGGTTAGCGACTTTTCCTGCTGTCACTGAACCCAGCTGTTTTTCCACACCCATTGCCTGGGCCGGGTAGAGCGTTGCCATGCGCAAAGCTTCATCCAGCGCGATACCGCAATGTTCGACGCTGTTTTGCACCGCTTCAATCATGGTGAGCGCAGAACCGCTTAAGGTACCGTTTTCGTCAACGCAAAGGCCGTCGCGATAGTATATTGTTTTGCCTGCAAAAATGAATTTATCAATTGACGCGCCAGCGGGTGCGGTCGCATCCGTTACCAACACCAGCTTGTCACCTTTGATGCGCTTTGCATTACGCACGTTAGCGTAGTGGACATGTAAACCATCCGCAATGATGCCGCAGTATACATCAGGTGAATCAAACAGCGCACCGATCAGACCAGGTTCACGCCCTGCAAAGGTTGGCATGGCATTATAAAGGTGAGTGGCAAAAGAGACACCCGCACTAAAGCCCGCTTTGGCTTCTTCGTAAGTGGCGTTTGAATGGCCCGCAGAGACAATAATGCCGGCATTGCAAAGCTTGCCAATCACCTCGGCACCGGCATTTTCTGGCGCCAGCGTCACTTTGGTGATCACGTCTGCGTTGGCGCAAAGAAAATCGACCATCTCCGCATCGGGCAGACGAATCAAATCTGGATTATGGGTACCTTTTTTGGCTTTGTTCAGCCATGGACCTTCCAGGTGTAGGCCTAACGCCTGATTAGGGTGTTTGGCCAGATAGGCGCGCATGGTTTCGATGGCACGCTTCATCAAAGCATTGGTGCTGGTGATCAGCGTTGGCAGATAGCTGGTGCAGCCTGATTTTTCGTTGGCACGCTGCATGATTTCCAGCGTTTCCACGCTCAGCGCATCGATATCATCGTTAAACTGCACGCCGCCGCAGCCGTTTAACTGCAAATCAATAAATCCGGGAGCGATAAACGCACCAGCCACATCCTGCTGTGTCATCGTTGCATCAAGCGCATCTCGTGGGCACACGCGCTCAATCAGGCCATCTGCAATCACCACTGCATGATTGTCCAGAATTTCATGACCGGTAAAAATCCGGCCGTTCACTAATGCGTACATCGTTTTTCTCTCCCGGCTAAGCCTGCCACCTTACGGCAGCAGGTTTTTCACAACGTGTTCTCACACACCTTTCATATTTTCCGCTTCCATTTCGCGGAAATATTTCACGGTTTTCACTTTCAGTTCCATGGTGGCCGGTTCGTCACACACCACCACAGATTTCGCATGCAGCTGCAGGCAGCTGATGGTCCACATATGATTAACGTTACCTTCTACAGCGGCCTGCAACGCCTGCGCTTTAAGATGGCCCGTCACCAGAATCATCACTTCTTCGGCATCCAGAAGCGTACCCACACCCACGGTCAGAGCGTACTTTGGCACCTGGTCGACATCGCCGTTAAAGAAACGCGAGTTGGCGATGCGGGTATCGTGCGTCAGGGTTTTGATGCGGGTGCGGGAAGAGAGTGAAGAAGCCGGCTCATTAAAGGCAATGTGTCCGTCGTTGCCCACGCCGCCCATAAACAGATTAATTTTACCGTAAGAGCGAATCTTCTCTTCGTACTGGCGACATTCTGCGTCAATATCTGGCGCATTGCCATTCAGAAGATTGATATTTTCTGGTTGGATATCAACGTGATCGAAAAAGTTGCGGTACATGAAGCTGTGGTAGCTTTCCGGATGCTCCTTTGGCAGGCCCACGTATTCGTCCATATTGAACGTCACCACATGCTTGAAACTAACCTGGCCCGCTTTGTGCATATCAATCAGGTGCTTGTAAGCTTCCAGTGGCGTACCACCGGTTGGCAAGCCCAGCACGAAGGGACGTTCTGCGCTAGGCTTAAACGCATTAATGCGGTTAACAATGTGGCGTGCAGCCCATTTACCCACCTGGGTCGGTGTGGCCAAAGGGATCAGTCTCATGTCTTCACCTCAATTAAGATTAGGAAAATGTTGTCGCCGATGCTGGTTTAGGTTGCTGCCATTAAGCGTAATCGGTTTAAGCGCAACCAGCAGGGAAAAGTGCGACCTGATATTTTTCATCATAAAATAAGTTTGTGGTGGTGGCTAGCATTTCGCAGTGATAAACGTCCATTATGGTGATTAAAGTCACAGTTACTGTGGTTTTAATTTGCGAGGCGAATTAATTTATCTTTACACTGCGCCTCGTGGTGAAAGATGTCATCAAGGTACCGAGCGTAGGGATAATAAAATCAACCCGCGCTACGGCAAACGCCAGTCTCATAGGGGGAGAAAAAGGTGAGTATTTTAGGATATCTGCAAAAGGTCGGCCGCGCGCTTATGGTGCCGGTAGCGACATTGCCGGCAGCGGCAATCTTGATGGGGGTAGGGTATTGGATTGATCCAGACAGCTGGGGTGCAGGCAATGCGCTGGCCGCTCTGCTGATCAAGTCCGGTTCTGCCATTATCGAAAATATGTCAGTGCTGTTTGCCATCGGTGTGGCTTACGGTATGTCCAAAGATAAAGATGGTGCGGCCGCGTTAACCGGCTTCGTGGGCTTCCTGGTGGTGACGACACTCTGTTCACCTGCCGCAGTAGCGATGATTCAGAAGATTCCGGTCGATCAGGTGCCTGCTGCCTTCGGCAAGATCAACAACCAGTTTGTGGGTATTCTGGTCGGTATTCTCTCCGCTGAAGTGTATAACCGCTTTAGCCATGTTGAGCTGCCCAAAGCGCTGTCGTTCTTCAGCGGGCGCCGTTTGGTGCCGATCCTTGTCTCATTCCTGATGATCGTTGTGGCGTTTATCCTGATGTACATCTGGCCAATCATCTTCGGCGGCCTGGTGAACTTCGGTGAGCACATTCAGAAAATGGGCTCGGTGGGCGCAGGCGTGTACGCCTTCTTTAACCGCTTGCTGATTCCGGTCGGTCTGCATCACGCACTGAACTCCGTATTCTGGTTTGACGTGGCAGGCATTAACGATATTCCTAAGTTCCTTGGCGGTGCACAATCAATCGCGAATGGCACGGGTATCCCGGGCATCACCGGTCGCTATCAGGCGGGCTTCTTCCCGATCATGATGTTT
>NZ_CAJCKS010000235.1:0-6049 GCF_903970985.1 Pantoea sp. ME81
CGTTTTTCTGTCTTTTGACCATACGCCGTCCGCGTTGATGTACGTCACGATGTACACTCTTCCCCTCCACTGCGTTCCTCCGATCTTTTTAACGTATATGGCGCCTAGCTACGCTGTGAAGCCCGTTGATGTCGGTATTATGCTAACCATTTATGCATGGGTCGTTGCGCTGTTATCCCTGCCGTTAATGCTACTGACGCGGAATATAGAACGCCGTCTGCTGCTGTCGGTGTTGTTCATTCTGTTTATCGCCAGCCATGTGCTTTCGTCCGTGGCATGGGATTTCACCTCGCTGGTGATTTCGCGCATCGGCATCGCACTGGCGCACGCGGTATTCTGGTCGATTACCGCTTCACTCGCGATTCGTGTTGCACCGGCTGGCAAAAAAACCCAGGCGTTGAGTATGCTGGCAACCGGTACGGCATTGGCGATGGTGTTGGGCGTGCCCATTGGCCGAATCGTTGGGCAATACCTCGGCTGGCGCACCACTTTCGGCATGATCGGCTTGTCAGCGTTGGTGCTGCTAATTTTGCTGGTGCGGATACTGCCACGTCTGCCGAGCGAGCACACTGGCTCACTGAGTAGCGTACCGATGCTGTTCCGCCGTCCGGCGTTAGTAGCAATGTATATTCTGGTGACGCTGGTGGTCACCGCGCACTACACCGCTTACAGCTACATCGAACCCTTTATGCAGGTGGTCGCGAATGCGGATGAGAACTTCACGACCTTACTGCTGTTGCTGTTCGGTTCAGCCGGGATTATCGGCAGCGTGCTGTTCAGTACGCTGGGCAACAAATTCCCCTCAGCGATGTTACTCGCCGCGATTGGCATCATCACGTTGAGTATGGGGCTGTTGCTGTTTGCCGCCGTGCGCCCTGCAGCCATTTCGCTGCTGTGCATTTTCTGGGGCATGGCAATGATGATGATCGGCCTGGCGATGCAGGTTCGTGTGCTGTCACTGGCACCGGATGCCACCGATGTGGCGATGTCCTTGTTTTCAGGGATTTATAACATCGGGATTGGTGCGGGTGCCCTGTTGGGTAACCAGGTCAGCCTGCATATGAAAATGTCGGATGTGGGTAACGTGGGGGGGTTAATTGGACTGGTTGCGTTGTTCTGGTGTATCGCCATCTTCCGTCGGTATCCGCAACTCCGCTCTAACGGATAATTCGCTTCACGACCAGGGGCACACATCGGTGCGCCCCTGCGCCATTCTTTGCGCTTTGGTGATTAGTTATAAATTACCGCTGTGCCATTTAGCTTGTTGTTGCCAGAGGTCGAAGTGATGCGGAACGACTTTGCTCCGGCAGCACTCGCCTTCTCCGATAGCTGATTCTCCAGTGAAGTCAGGTTAGTGCTACCTGATGCACTGACCACACCAATTTGCTGCTGGTTCAATGGTGCCTGATTCACTAATTCAGCAGCCATGCTACCAAACGCGATGGATGACAGTGCGACTGCGGCTAATACCATTTTGATGCTTTTCATGATCGTCTCTCTTATGCAGATGAAAGGGGTCGGCTGAATTAAGTTAACAACCGTTAATTAAATGCTAGCGCCGAAGCGGGCATCTCGTCAATCATTTTATTAACGGTCATTATTTTATTAAGAAGTGGCGTGATTATGGGCTTTAGCGCCCTTTTTCACTTATCGATATGAGTGTTGTGCCGCAGGTAAAGCACAAACGGGCAAAGTGAATGAGAGGGAATGTCGGCTGCGCTTGCATATTTAGTTAGCGATCGGTAATTTAATTACATGTTCTTCATGCAGTGAGGTGTCCCTATGACACAAATGACCGACACGCTTAATCGCAAAACGCGTGGTCGCCCCAAAGTGTTTGATCGCAACGATGCGCTGGATAAAGCATTAATGTTGTTTTGGGCACACGGTTATGAAGGCACCTCGCTGTCAGATTTGGTGAACGCGACGGGGGCGAAAGCGCCGACGCTTTACGCGGAGTTTGAGAATAAGGAAGGCTTGTTCCGCGCAGCAATGCAGCGCTACATCGATACCTTCAGCGCGCAGCGTAATCAGGTGCTTAAGGATGAAACACTCGATGTCAAAGCCGCGATTGAGGCCTATTTTCGTGCTACTGCAGCCTGTTTTACCGAGTGCGATAAGCCCGCTGGCTGTTTCTTTATCTGCACCTCCAGTGCGCTCTCTTCAGGCTCAGACGAGATTGCACAGATGCTGGCTAAGCAGCACCATGCACAGGAACGGGCTTTGCAGCAATTTCTGGATGTCCGGCAACAGCGTGGCGAATTGCCGCAGTGTGCCAACAGCGGTACGTTGGCCAGCTATCTGGCCTGCGTGTTGCAGGGCATGTCAGTGCGCGCCCGTGAAGGCGCAAGCCGTGACGATCTCGATGGAATAGTCGATACACAGATGGCCATCTGGCCCGCTCTGGCAGGCTACTGCGCGTTGAACGCGTCATAGCCTGCTGACGATGTTTTATCACTTTGCAGTCAGGTGCGACCTCCAGGCCGCCCCTGACTTGCACCAAAGTGTAATGTTTGAAATCCTTAAGGCATAAAAAACATCGGTTTTAACACCTGGCTGATCGGGCTATTGTTCGCATTCGATGGCATCAAATCTTTCATCGATGCCCACCAACGCTGGCACACTTCCGTGTTCGCGACCGCCTCCCAACGTGCTTCCGACTCTATCTCCACGCTGGCGAATAACAAATTACGCTCCGCATCCAGCCAAATCGCATAGTTGTGCGCACCGTGAGTTTTCAACGTCTGTTCCAGCTCAGGCCAGATCGGTGAATGGCGACGCAGATATTCATCATGACAGTGCGCATGCACCTGCATCACAAAGGCTTTACGCAACATCGCTGCGCTCCGCATCCAATGCCGCTTGCCACGGTTTGACGGCGAAGCGTTCACCCAGTGCCACCAACTGTTCGGTGGTGATGCTCTGGCGAATCCCGCCCATCGACAGGGCTTTCACCACCACCTCCGAAGACTTCTCGGCCGTGTCGATCAGGCCAAAAGTTTCATCCAGATTCGGACCGGCACCGAAAATGCCGTGGAACGGCCACATCACCAGGCTGTGCGATGCCATGGCATCGGCGGTGGCCTGCCCAATCTGGTCAGTGCCAGGCACCATCCACGGCAGAATGCCGACGCCATCCGGGAACACCACCAGACATTCGGTGCTGCCTTCCCATAGCAAGCGCGTGAAACGGGCGGAATCCAGATTCACTACGTAACTCAACGCCATAAAATTGGTGGCATGGCAGTGCATAATCACGCGGTCAGCCCCATTGGAAACCTGCTTGCGCACGCTATGCGACTGGAAATGCGCCGCCAGTTCCGAGGTCGGCAACCCGCCGTTGCTGAGTCCCCAATGGATTTTGTACGACAGCCCTTTGTCGTCCACCTGTAACAACGCCAGACAGTCGGCGGGATCAAGTTGAACGTTACGGAAGAACTTGCCAGAACCGGTGACAAGGAACCAATCGTTTGCCAGCGCCGGCGCCGGTTGGGTTAACTCAATACAGCGCGGTTCGGCATAAAAATCAGCTGACCAGACCTGCGCTTCCTCCGGCAGCAAACGCAGGCTGACATTGCCACCATTGCGCTCATCCCAGCCTTTCAGCCACATATCACTGGTCGCCTTCACCATGTTCTGAACGAATGAAGAAGAGAGAATATTTTGCATGGTAGATCCCTTATCGTAGACGCAATGTTTGTTGTTCATAGTGACGCACTTCGCTCAGCCAGCTGGCATCGGCGGGCACATCATGTCGCAGACACCAGGCTTCCCAGACCGCCTGCCATGGCAGAGATTTCTGCTCTTCCAGCAGTGCCAGACGCGCGGTGTAGTCCCCTTCCTGCTCACATTTTCGCAGCTGATCGCTGGGTTCCAGCAGTGCGCGCAGCAGCGCTTTTTTGGCGTTGCGGGTGCCAATCACCCAGGCGGCGATGCGGTTAATCGAGGCGTCAAAGAAGTCCAGGCCGATATGCACTTTGTCGAACAGTTTGTGGCGGGCAATCTCAGTGGCGATGGCCTGGGTTTCATCATCGAGCAGCACAACGTGATCGCTATCCCAGCGTACCGGGCGGCTGACGTGCAGCAGCAAACGCGGCACGTACAGCATGGCAGTGGATATCTTGTCGGAAATCACTTCGGTTGGATGGAAATGTCCGGCGTCTAACGTCAGCGCCGTTTGACGACTGGCGGCGTAGCCGAGGCAAAACTCGTTGGAGCCCACGGTGTAACTCTCCGCGCCGATACCGAACAGTTTGCTCTCTACCGCATCAATATGATGACGGGGGTCGAGCTTCTCACTGATCACCTCATCCAGCGCGCTGGCCAGACGCTCGCGCGGTGCCAGACGATCGATGGTGAGATCTTTCATGCCATCCGGCACCCAGATGTTCATCACCGATGGTGTCCCGAGCTGTTCACCAAAGTGCGCTGAAATACGGCGGCTGGCTTTGCAGTGGTCGATCCAGAACTGGCGAATCCCTTTATCGGCATGGGAAAGCGTAAAGCCGTCGGCGCTCAGCGGGTGTGAGAAGCAGCTGGGGTTAAAATCCAGTCCTAATTTGTTGGATTTCGCCCACTCTACCCAGCCGCTAAAGTGCTTCGGCTCAATGGCATCGCGTTCAACTGGCGAATCGCTTTCCAGATAAATGGCGTGGAGGTTGAGGCGTTTGGTGCCGGGGATCAGCGACATGGCTTTTTCTATGTCCGCACGCAGCTCATCCGCATTGCGAGCGCGTCCCGGATAATTACCGGTGGCCTGAATACCGCCCGTCAGTTCGCCATTCGGGTTTTCAAAGCCACGAACATCATCCCCCTGCCAGCAGTGCATCGACACCGGGATGCCATCCAGTTGGGTCATTACCTGGTCCACATCAATACCCAACGCCGCGTAGCGTTGTTTCGCCAGTTCAAAGGCTTGTTCAATCAGCTTTGTCATATGCAAGTTCCTTAGCAGGTTGGCTCAGTGCCGCAAAGCGTGCCTGGTGGGCAGCGAAGATGCTGGCGTTCTGAGGTGCAAACGTTTCTAACGGGAAATTTTTATCGATGCAGCGACGCAATTCGGCCACATCACGCAGTTCACCCAACGCCATCAGCTGGCAGCCGACATTACCCAGCGTTGAGGCTTCAATTGGGCCAGCTAATACGGGCATTTCGCAGGCATCGGCACAGAGTTGGTTCAGTAATGGGTTCTGACTGCCGCCGCCGACCACATGTAACTGGCGAATCGCGGTTCCGCGCAGGTTGCCCAGTTCGCCTATCACCTGGCGATACAGCAGCGCCAGGCTGTCGAAAATGGTGCGTGCCAGCGCTGCAGGGCTTTGTGGAATCGGCATATGCTGCTCAGCGCAGGCATCCTGAATCTCCTGCACCATGCTGGCGGGATTAATAAAACGCGGATGATTAGGATTGATCAGGGCACGACAGGCGGATTCATTTTTTGCTTCGTCAATCAATGCGCAGAGATCTGAGATGTGCAATTCGCTGCATACGCGCTGTAATAGCCACAGGCCCATGATGTTCTTCAACACCCGATAGCCTTCCGCGCCACCTTCGTTGGTGATGTTGGCGTCGAGCGCCGTGCGGTTGACGCAGGGTTGCAGACTTTCTATGCCCATTAACGACCAGGTGCCAGAACTGAGATAAGCGGCATCTTCCTGCATCAGCGGCGTGGCCAGCACCGCGCTGGCGGTATCGTGCGTGGCCACGGCCACGACCGGAATTTTTTTACCGCTGGCATTGATCCAGTTGCCGACGGTGTTGCCCGGTGCAGTCGGTTTGCCGAACCAGTCGGCTTCGATCCCTGCCCACGACAGCAACTCGCTATCCCACTCGCCAGTTTCAATGTTCAGCATCTGCGTAGTGGTGGCGTTGGTGTACTCCCAGTTCATGTTGCCGGTCAGACGATAATGCAGATAATCCGGGATCATCAGTGCATGCTTGACCTGTGCCTGCCAGCCCGGTTGTTGCTGGTGCAGCGCACGCATCTGATACAGGGTATTGAAGGGCAGAAACTGTATAGATCGGCAGAGAGTCGTGTCGTGAAAGAGGG
>NZ_CAJCKS010000236.1:0-5968 GCF_903970985.1 Pantoea sp. ME81
GACTTCGCACGTATCTCCGTCGTTCTCGTGCCGCTCCCTACTCACCGGTCATGCTGACTGCACCCACGCGCCGCGTTGCACATCCCCGGCCGTACGCTCTTTCCCTACACGCAGCCCTTACGCTCTGCTTGGGATAATGCCGCGAATCTTCTCTTGCCACTCAGGAGAAGCGAACTGCTCCGGGAACAACTTCTTCATCACGTCGAGGGTGATTGGCGCAGCAGTTGAAGCACCTGGTGATGCACCCAACAGGGCCGCCACGGTTTTCTGCTGATCGGTCACGATTTCGGTGCCGAGTTTCAGCACGCCGCCTTTATCCGCATCTTTCTTGATGATCTGTACGCGTTGACCCGCCTGGATCAGTTTCCAGTCTTCTTTACGTGCGTTCGGGTAGTACTCTTTCAGCGCGGCAAAACGATCGTCGTCGTTCAGCATCACCTGACCAATCAGGTACTTCACCAGGTCAAAGTTATCGATACCCACGTGAGTCATCGGCATGATATTGCTGGTGGTGGTAGCGCTTAACAGATCGAACAGTGAGCCATTTTTCAGGTATTTGGTGGAGAAGGTCGCGAACGGCCCAAACAGCACTACGCGTTTACCGTCCAGATTACGGGCATCGATGTGTGGAACAGACATCGGTGGCGCACCGACTGAAGCCTGGCCGTACACTTTTTCCAGGTGACGACTGGTCACTTCTGGATTCTCGGTCATCAGGAACGAACCACCGACCGGGAAGCCGCCGTAGTTATCCGCTTCAGGAATACCTGTTTTCTGCAGCAGTTTGATGGCCGCGCCGCCTGCACCGATAAACACATATTTCGCGTCAACCGAACGGTTCTCACCGCTCTTCACATCTTTGATGGTGACGTGCCATGAATTATCGCTGTTACGTTTGAAATCAGTCACTTCTGAAGAGGTTTCTAATTTGAAGTTCTGATCTTTCTTCAGGCTGCCAATCAACTGACGGGTGATTTCACCGTAGTTAACGTCAGTACCGACTGGCGTCCAGGTGGCTGCCACTTTCTGATTAGGATCACGACCTTCCATCACCAGCGGAGCCCACTGCTCAATCTGCTTGTGATCGGTAGAGAACTTCATGCCCTGGAACAGGGTGGTTTTCTGCAGTGCATCGTAACGCTTAGTCAGATACTCAACGTTTTTATCGCCCCAGACAAAGCTCATGTGTGGGGTGGAGTTGATGAATGAACGCGGGTCATGCATTACGCCGCGCTGTACCTGAGAGGTCCAGAACTGACGGGAAATCATGAAAGCTTCGTTAATTTCCAGCGCCTTGCTCACGTCGATTGAACCGTCTGCACGCTCTGGCGTGTAGTTCAGTTCCATGTTCGCAGAGTGACCGGTACCGGCGTTGTTCCAGCCGTTAGACGATTCCAGTGCGACGCCATCCAGACGCTCAACCATCAGCTGCTTCCAGCCTGGTTGCAGTTCCTGTAGCCAGGTTCCCAGTGAGGCGCTCATGACGCCGCCGCCAATCAACAGAACATCGGTTTTTTCTGGTGCGTTTTCAGCGTGGACCACTGAAGAAACAAGCAGCGCTGCCAGTGAAAGGGCAGACACGATTTTTTTAGAGTGAGTCATTCTGATCCTGATCTTTGTACTTTGCAGGTGAACGTTAAAATTTCGGTTTGCAAATTAAAAGATTGTTACTAAAAGATTAACTTGTTTTTAGTTAATAAAGTATTGGTGTTAATTACTTAACTTACATAAAACCAATGTGGCGGGAATTTAAGCAATGAATGCGAAAGGTAGGGAGATATATCCGTGAGTACTGCGCGGTTATTCTTTATAGCGAGCATCGCGACTTAGGTCAAATAAAACACCATAACGCCAGGTTAAATATTTACTCGCTAACTGGGTGCGCATGGCTGCGCACCACGACGATGATTAAGCGCGAACTTTAAAATTGCGTTTCAGCGACATGCCGTATCCCATCAAGGCGCAGCCAGCAATGAACCAGGGAATCATCTTCACCACGCTGGAATCACTGCCGCTTAAGGATTGCAGATTATTGACCACCAAAATAATCGTCACGCTCATACACACCATTGACAGTAACGGTGCCCAGAATACGGTGAATGGATTTTCGCTATTCTCCATCCGACGGAAGAACAGTATCACGGCAGCGGAAACGCCCAGTTGTAAAATCAAAATACACAGTGTGGCGACGGCAGAACCGATAGCGAAGATGTGCACCATTGGGTCCAATCCCGCGCTGCCCATACCTGCCAGTAGCATCAGCATGATCACGCTATGAACGTGGCTGGCATTATGTGGCGTGCCGTTAGTGGGATGAGTTTTGCACAGCTCTTTCCAGATCAAACCATCGCGGCTAATGCTAAACAGATAACGTGAAATATTGTTATGAAACGCCAGCGCCGCCGCAAACAAACTGGTGATCAGCAATACCGACATGGTTTCTACGGCCCACTGTCCAACATATTGCCGGGTAATGTTAAACACGAAGTTGCCGGGATCTTTGCTGGCAATCGCGACAATCTGATCAAAACCGTATGCCTGCACCAGTGACCAACTGGTGAAACAGAAAAATGCCGTGATCAGTAACAAGGCACATACTGTGGCACGCGGCACAGTTTTATGTGGGTCACGGCACTCTTCCGCATATATGGCGGTAGATTCAAAACCGATAAAAGCGGCGATGGTGAAAATAAAGGCGATGCCAAGATTGCCCTGCATAAACACCGACGGCTCGAACGATTGGAAGCTGTAAGGACCGACTTTTTTGATTAACAGCATCACATCGGTGAGTAACACAATAGCCACTTCCGCCAGCATTAATATGCCGAGTAATTTTCCACCGACTTCGACGCGTTTAATGCTCAATACCCAGCATACCAGCACAAATAGCATGCTCAATGCCCACCAGGGAATATGGGCAGAAAAGTGCTCTTCAATAAATAACTGCGTGAAGAATCCCAGCATTGCCACGATGGCAATCTGAATAGAGATATACGCCATCAACGCTAATACTGACGCGGAAGCGCCCCAGTTTTCGCCCATTCCTTTAGAGATATAGGTATAAAAGGCCCCCGCATTATTGACATGACGGCTCATGGCAATAAAGCCCACGGCGAATAACATCAAAATAATACACGAGAGAATATAAAACACCGGAATGCCACCGCCGTTGCCGGAAATAATCGCCACCGGCAAGCCGCCCACCACGCCTGTCAGCGGCGAGGCTGCCGCGACGACAAAAAAGACCAGAGAAAACAAACCCAACGTGTTTTTGCGTAAGCCGGAATCCGTATTCATCGCCAAAGCCCTCAACCGCTAAGAGAAAGTTCTCAGGCAATCTGTGCCGCCTGAGGCAGGTAACATAGCGGCATCATTTCTCAGCTGAGCATCTGGCGGATAGAAAAAATCGGACAGCGTCACAGTGCAACGCTGCACCCTTTTAGTGCTCAGTGGAAACGCAAACGATGGAAATAGGCATCATGCGAAATACGCCGCTGATAATCACAGGGCGTGGTGCTGACAAACTTTTTAAACTCGCGCAGGAAGTGCGACTGATCGCTAAATCCAAGATCAAAGGCCAGATCGCTAAACGATACTTCCTGCTGTAAGTGAATGCTGCCCAGCGCCGACTGACAGCGCAAAATGCGGCTAAAAGCCTTGGGTGACATCCCGGTATCCTGGCGAAACTGGCGCTGAATAGTGCGGCAGGTGTAGCCGGTCAGCGCTTCCAGTTGATCAATGCGAATGTTGCCTTTCTGCTGGCGCATGGTGTGGATGATCAAGGATGTGACGGCGGAAGCTTTGCGCACCAGGCGCGGCGTGAAACTGGCGTTGAACAAAGCAATCTGCCGCGAAAAATCGCGCGTTTGCACGATTTGTTCAAAGGCTAACCGTGCATCCGGCACCACATCGAGGAAATTAAACTCTCGATCGGGAATCTCTTCTGCCATCACATCGAGGAAATCAGGAATGATGCCCGGTGCGAAGCGCACACCAAAATAGTGGTGGTTATGCTGCATATCGGCACCGCGCGCTTCCAGCGTGGTGCCACACACGCGTGCTGCAGGACGCTGCGCATCGCAATCAAACACGATATCCACGCAGCCGTCGGGAATCGCCAGCGTCATGCTGGCACTCTGCGCCACATCAAAACTGTAGAAATGGGAAATAGCCGGGTTGTCTGACGCAATCAGCGAATAATGCTGCGCGGCGTTCAGCACAAACCATGGCTGCTCGGGTTGAAATCCACTGTGGCGATAGAGAGGCAATTGTGTCATGGCGGGCTCCGCTGCGGGCTATTTACTGTCTGAGTGATGCAAGGGCTGTGCCACGCACAAATTTCTTCATGTCGCAAATATTCAATACAGCTCGACAACTGACGCGCTATTTCTATTTCACCCAGCGAAGACCATCGACACCTAAGACGGTTTTAGCCTGTGAAATCGCTATTGATGGCAGCGCTCGCCACGGCGGGAAATAGACCAAAAGACTGATTGATGAGGCGACTTATGAGTGATTCAACCCGGATTGATTTTATTTACCTGTCGGAGCAAGACATGATTCGTGCGGGCGTGACCGATATGGCCGCCTGTGTCGATACCATGGAAGAGATGTTTGGCCTGTTGTATCACGGCGACTATCGCATGGCCGGATCCAACAATGATTCTCACGGCGCGATGGTGACCTTCCCGGAAAATTCGCCGTTCCCGACGATGCCAAAACCCACTGCCGATCGCCGCATGATGGCGATGCCTGCCTACCTTGGCGGCAATTTCGGCACGGCTGGGGTTAAGTGGTATGGCTCCAACATCGCCAACCGTGAGAAAGGGCTGCCACGCTCGATTCTGATGTTCACCCTCAATGATGCGGATACCGGCGCGCCGCTGGCGCATATGTCAGCCAATCTGCTGTCGGCGTATCGCACCGGAGCGGTGCCGGGCGTCGGCGCACGTCATCTGGCGCGAAAGGATTCTCGCGTGATCGGTTTGCTCGGACCGGGCGTGATGGGAAAAACCGCTGTAGCGGCATTTATTGCTGTGTGCCCACACATCGACACCATCAAAGTCAAAGGACGCGGCCAGCGCAGCCTCGATAACTTCATTACCTGGGTGCAGGAGACCTATCCGCAAATTAAGCAGATAGAAATTGTCGACTCACTGGAAGCGGTAGTGCGCGACAGTGACATTGTCACTTATTGCAGCTCAGGTGAAGTCGGTGATCCCGCCACTTATCCGCTTGTGAAACGTGAATGGGTGAAAGCTGGCGCGTTCCTCGCCATGCCTGCGCTGTGCAATATCGATCAAGGCATGGAACTACCCGATGTGCGCAAGGTGCTGGATAACACCGGACTCTATCACGCCTGGTTTGAGGAAGTTCCCAAGCCTGCGCATCGCTGCGTGCCGATTATCGGTGTGCGCTTTATGGATATGGTCGCTGAAGGGCAGCTGCAGGCGGAGCAACTGGAGGATATTGGCAAAATTGTCGCCGGCGAGGCGCCGGGCCGCCAAAACGATAGCGAGATCATCATCATGTCTGTCGGTGGTATGCCGGTGGAAGATGTGGCCTGGGGCACGGTGCTGTATCGCAATGCGCTGGAAAAAGGCATAGGCGTCAAACTCAACCTGTGGGAATCACCGGTTTTAAGCTAATCCACTGATTAACAGAGAAAACATCATGACCAATATCATTAAAGTGAAAACCGGTTCGAAATTTGAAGAGCAGGCGAGTTATTCGCGCATCGTGGCCGTGGATAACTGGATTTATGTCTCCAACACCGCCGGTCGCAACCCACAAACCAAAGAAATTCCCGAAGACCTGCGCGAGCAGACTTTGCAGGTGTTTGCCAATATCGAAGCCGCACTGTCAGCCATCGATGCCTCATTACAGGATGTGGTGTGCTCACGCGTCTTTATTCAGGACCCTGCAGATGTACCTGTAGTGATGGCGATCATTGGTGAGAAGTTCCGAG
>NZ_CAJCKS010000237.1:0-5921 GCF_903970985.1 Pantoea sp. ME81
GTCCTCTCCCGTCCGCCACCCCGGCGGTAGCGCATCCAGCGATACCAGAAGTAGACACACAGCAACGTCAGCACCGCGAACAAAATGCCCTGATGCGTCCACGAGAACGGGAAAAGCCATTCAATCAGGCCGACCAGCACCGCCGCTAATCCACTCCACAGCAGATAACCGCTGGTGCCGAGCATTTCAGCCGCCAGCAGCAGGCCGCCCAGCGTCAGCCAGAACCAGTGCGGATGGGCAATCAGCTCAATCAGGATCACGGTTTACGCTCCTGACGGCTCTCCTTCAGCAATTCGCCGATCCCGGCAATAGAACCCAACAAACTGCTGGCATCCAGCGGCATCATCACGACTTTGCTGTTATGAGATTCACCGATCTTCTGCAACGCATCGGTATATTTCTGTGCCACAAAGTAGTTCACCGCCTGAATATCGCCTGCGGCAATCGCTTCCGATACGGCACGCGTGGCGTTGGCTTCCGCCTGCGCCTGACGTTCACGCGCTTCGGCCTGCAGGAAGGCGGAGGTACGTTCACCTTCGGCTTTCAGAATCTGCGACTGCTTGTCACCTTCAGCACGCAGTATCGCCGCCTGGCGCACGCCTTCTGCGGTAAGGATGTCAGCACGCTTGGTACGTTCGGCTTTCATCTGCGCATTCATTGCCGCGATTAATTCCTGCGGTGGACGCACGTCACGAATTTCGATGCGGGTGATCTTCACGCCCCACGGATTGGTGGCTTCATCGACGATGTGCAGCAAACGGGTATTGATGTTATCGCGCTGCGACAGCATCTCATCCAATTCCATGCTACCCAGTACCGTACGGATGTTGGTCATGGTCAGATTGAGGATCGACAGCTCAAGATTGCTGACTTCATAGGCCGCGCGCGCAGGATCAACCACCTGAATAAAACACACGGCATCAATGGTGACGTTGGCGTTATCTTTGGAGATGATTTCTTGCGAGGGGATATCGAGGACTTGTTCCATCATATTGATCTTGCGACCAATACGATCCATGAACGGCACGATCAAACTCAGGCCGGGGGGCAGGGTTTTGGTGTAACGACCAAAACGTTCCACCGTCCACTGATAGCCTTGTGGCACAATTTTTACACCGGCCCACACCGTAACGAGTGCGAGCACGATAATGACGGGAATGACAGTCAACATATAACCTCCTGGTTGTCAGATTGTCGGGCCGAATCGTTCGGCCCGTTGCACGCGCGGTACCGATCAGTACAGCAGCGAGTACAGCTGGCGGCGATAGCGCGTGGCGAGTGCATCGCCTGTGCCGAGCGCGGCCAAAATCTCCTGGAACATCTTACGTACCTGACCTTCTCCGGCACTGAGATCGCTCTTCAGGAAGCTGAACAGCAGATCCAGTGCTTCTTCGTTACGGCCCACCTGGTGCAGCTGTAAAGCAAGTTTAGCAGCCAGCTCCGCATTCGCGGGCTCACTGGCCAACTGTTCCTGCAATTGCTGGATCTCTGGAGTATCCGCAGCTTGTTTCAGCAGTTCGATTTGCGAAACCAGGCTCTGATAGCGGGTATCCTGATCCTGTAAGGGCACCACTGCCAGCACGGCTTCGGCTTCATCGCTGCGGTTCAAAGTCATCAACACTTCTGCCAACAGGAAACCAATTTCACTGTTCTGGTTGCTCAGCGCCCAGGCATCTTTCAGCAACGGCAGCGCATCCAGCGGTTTGCCTTCTTCCATCAGCTGCATCGCTTGATGGGTTTTGATCTCTTCTTCACGCGGCAGCACTTTTTGCAGCAGCGCGCGGATCGCCTCTTCCGGCTGCGGGCCCTGGAAGCCATCCACCGGCTGCCCGTTCTGGAACAGGTACACGGTTGGAATCGAGCGCAGACCAAACTGCGATGCCACCATCTGCTCTTTATCACAATCCAGTTTGGCCAAAATGAACTGACCCGCATACTCCTGTGCCAGACGCTCCAGCACCGGCGTCAGCTCCTGACAGTGTTGGCTGCGATCGGACCAGAAATAGAACAGCACCGGCATCTGCGTGGATTGTTCCAGCGTCTGGTGCAGGTTGGATTCGTTGATGTCGATAATCAAAGCGTGTGACATGAATACGTCTCTTTGCAGAAAGTGTGTTGAGAATATGGGGGCAAGCTGCCCCGCTTCAAGTTCAAATCTAGCTTGTCGATCAGTTGCTGCGCAAGATGCGATCCAGCATCCAGCCCGGTAACAGGCGTTTCAGCAGGCTCATTACCCATGCGACCAGCGTCACCGGATAGCGCAGGCGCGGATGTTTGCTTTCCAGCGCGTGACGCAGCTTGGGCAAAATGGCTTCCGGCGGCAGGGTGAAGCGTGCGGCAATGCCGGGATTGCGCACCGGTTTGTCCTGCTCGCCCTGATGCACATTATCGGTGAAACGCGTGGCAATCGGCCCTGGTTCGATCAAGCTTACGCGCACGCCGGAAGCGCGCACTTCCATGCGCAGCGCATCGCTCCAGGCTTCCAGCGCCCATTTGCTGGCGGCATAGGCACCGCGCCCGGGCGTGGAGATCAGCCCTAGCACCGAGCTGGTATTGATAATACGCCCATTGCCGCTGGCTTGCAGGGCAGGCAGCAGGCGCATCGTCAGTTGGTGCGTACCAAACAGGTTGGTGGAGAACTGCTTTTCCAGCTGCGCGCGCGAGACGCTGCTCAACGGGCCATATTGACCAAAGCCGCCGTTGTTGAACAGGCCATGCAAGCGATGCTCGCACAATTCCAGAATATGGTCGGCTGCGGCATCCACGCTGGCTTCATCATCAAGATCGAGCAGCACGCCAATAAAGCCCAGCGCCTCCATGCGCGCCACATCATCCGCGCGACGGCAGGCGGCAATCACGCGATAACCGCGAGACTGCAAATCGTTGGCGGCCGCTAAGCCAATACCGCTGGAGCAGCCGGTGATGAGGATATTTTTTTGCATAATCACTGTAAGGCTGTTTGAGATTGATAACAGATTCAGTGATTTGTACTACTGGCGTCAACCTTTAGTTATGGCCAACCCGGATGCTTAAGCGCGTGGTTTGCTGAGTGCGTTGAATGGCCTTTCAATGTACTTCCATGCCAGCCATGCCAAAAGTAATGAGAGGACGACCGAGACACAAAATCGCCAAGGCCCATCTTCAATCCCCAGACCATTCAAACGTTTACCTAGCCCTTGATTCATCAAGGTGTGTACGAGGTAAAGTGAAAATGAGATATCACCTAACATCAGCCATGCGCGTGGGATAAACTTCCCAATTTTCTCTTCTGAAGCAATGGCGAATAAGAGAACAAGTGCATAAATCCATCCTGAACCGGTTAAGCCATGCCCGACAAACAGCCCATGGCTAAAAAGCGCAGCCATCATGACTACCGAAGCAGTAAACATGATCAGCATCAGGTTAGCGTTGAGTTTACGCAGCAGCGGTTCACTTAGCCCAATGAGCATGCCGACCAGGAACAATAAAATCATCGGATTGGTGACAAGGTTTAGCTTTGCACTGCCGAGATCATAACCTTGTTCTGCGAGGCTTAAGTCTTTCCCGGCAAGCCAGGGGATGGCGAACAGTGTTAAGACGAACCAAATTGCGATAGCGAAAGCCCGACGTGGTAATCCCAGAAGCAATCCCACCGCAAGATAAAAGTAGAGTTCATAATTCAGGGTCCAGCGAATGCCATACATGCCACTGTCATCCACATAAAAGGGACCGTGCTCAGGATATATCGGCTGAAAGGTGAGCGCGCTTATAAGGTTCTGGGTTTTATCCGCATAATGGAAGGTGCTCATGGCGCCAGAGAGCAGAAAGGTAATGATCAGAATAATGTAGTACGCCGGTAATATACGGAAGAGGCGGCGCTTCAAAAAATGCACCGTTCCTGAAAACGTGGCGGGTGTCGTTTTTAAGGTTAAAACAATCACAAAGCCGCTAATCAGAAAAAACAGGTCAACACCGTTGGCCCCCCAACCAAATAATGCGTCTCCCAACCCTGGAGACGTTGCATTGATATTCCATCGGAAGTGGAAAAACATCACGCTGAGGGCAGCAAATCCCCTAAGCGCGTGCACACTTTTAAAATAACTCGCATTCATTTAATCATTCTTAACTGTGGTGGCCAGCTGTCAGTAGACGGCTTGAATTGTGCCCTTTTATATCATTGCGTTAAGGGTGTGACCACGAAAAGTTAAGAGTGCAAAGAATTAGTAAATAATGATTTGATTTAGGTTAAATGTGTGATGTTGCGCACCGCCAGGTCTGCTGATGCGCATGATGGGTATTGGTGCTGACGTTGCCCGGGTTTGCATTTCTTTACCTGTTAAAAATCACACGCCTGCTTTAATTCTGCTTTACTAGCGGAGCCAGTTCGTTGGCCATCAGATTGGCGATAAACGGCTGCGCATCCGGATTGGGGTGAATACCGTCCTGCTGCATCCATTCCGGCTTCAGATAGACCTGCTCCATAAAGAAGGGCACCAGAGGAATGTTGTACTGCTGTGCCAGCTGCGGATAAATCGCGCTAAACGCTTCGGTATAACGACGTCCATAATTAGCGGGTAAACGAATTTGCATCAGCAGCGGCTGCGCTTTAGCGGCTTTGACTTCGTCGATCACTTTACTCAGATCCTGCGCGATATTGGCAGGCGGGAAGCCGCGCAAGCCATCGTTACCGCCCAATTCGATTAACACCCAACGGGGTTGATGCTGTTTTAATAGGCCAGGCAAACGCGCCAGCCCTTGTCCGGCGGTATCTCCGCTTATGCTGGCGTTAATAATCTGGGGCTGCTGTTGCCAGGTTTTATTGAGCAGGCTGGGCCATGCCGCAGTGGCGGACATGCGATACCCGGCGCTCAGGCTGTCGCCCAGTACCAGCAAGGTATCGGCGGCGGCGATGCGGGACACCAGCAGAAGCAATAACAACAGGAAGGGATAATGCCAGCGGAAAACATTGTTGCAGTTCATCATCTTACTAAGTCCGTCGGTCAGGGAGAGCATCAGCTGACCATCCTTACCGGAGTTGAGCTGGTTGTCAAACCAGCTGAGACCATTGCGCTGATTGGCGAATCGGGTTCCGGCAAATCCACATTACTGGGCATTCTGGCCGGGCTGGACGATGGCAGCAGCGGCGAGGTCAATCTGCTCGGCCAGCCGCTGCATCATATGAACGAAGAGCAACGTGCCGCGTTGCGCGCGCGGGAAGTCGGCTTTGTGTTCCAGTCCTTTATGCTGGTGCCAACGCTCAATGCGCTGGAGAACGTGCAGCTGCCTGCCTTGCTGCGCGGTGACAGCGATCGCGATAGCCGCGCCCAGGCGGTGGATCTCTTAACGCAACTTGGCCTGAAAGATCGTCTGCATCATCTGCCCGCGCAGCTTTCCGGCGGGGAACAACAGCGTGTGGCGCTGGCACGCGCGTTTAGCGGCCGTCCCGGTTTGCTGTTCGCCGATGAACCGACCGGCAACCTGGACCGCAAAACCGGCGATCGCATCGCCGACTTACTTTTCTCCCTCAACCGCGATTTCGCCACCACGCTGATTCTGGTGACGCACGATGAGCAACTGGCGGCGCGCTGCGATCGTCGGCTGCGTCTGCGCGATGGCAA
Organism: Pantoea sp. ME81; assembly: GCF_903970985.1. Classification (NCBI taxonomy): domain Bacteria; kingdom Pseudomonadati; phylum Pseudomonadota; class Gammaproteobacteria; order Enterobacterales; family Erwiniaceae; genus Pantoea; species Pantoea sp. ME81. The sequence continues at coordinate 5,598 of NZ_CAJCKS010000237.1, forward strand.
GCTGTGGGAGGAGACATGATTTGGCGCTGGTTCTGGCGTGAATGGCGCTCGCCGTCGCTGCTGATTGTCTGGCTGGCACTGACGCTGGCGGTGGCCTGCGTGCTGGCGCTGGGCTCGATCAGCGATCGCATGGAGAAAGGGCTGAGCCAGCAGAGCCGTGATTTTATGGCGGGCGACCGTACCCTGCGCAGCAGCGCGCCCGCGCCGGAAGCCTGGCCGGATCGGAAGGGGCAAAGCCGTAATTCCGGTCCAATTAGAAAACCCGCGTACCCCCCTCTTCTTGTAGAAAGAAAAATCAATATTGAACCGACACTCTCGTACATC
>NZ_CAJCKS010000238.1:0-5907 GCF_903970985.1 Pantoea sp. ME81
ATCGGCTTCGTTATAGGCTTTACGCAGATAACCGAGCCACTGTTTGATGCGGGCGACGTGATACATGCCGGTATCGCCCTGCTTCTCCAACTGCGTGTACTTCAGCAGCAGTTCGACCACATCCGGCCACGGCATCGGCGCTTCGTTGTATTTCACCACACGGCCGAGGTTCGGGATGTTAAGCGCACCGCGCCCCAGCATTACCGCATCGCAACCGGTGATGCGCAGACAGTCTTGCGCATCCTGCCAGCTCCAGATCTCACCGTTGGCGATCACCGGAATCGACAGGCGCTGGCGAATTTCGCCAATCGCCTGCCAGTTGATGCTCTCAGCGCGGTAGCCATCTTCTTTGGTGCGGCCGTGCACCACCAGTTCGCTGGCCCCGGCCTGCTGCACTGCGTCGGCAATTTCAAAGCGACGCTCACCCGAATCCCATCCCAGACGCACTTTCACCGTGACGGGAAGGTGATCGGGCACGGCTTCACGCATCGCTTTCGCGCCGCGATAAATCAGCTCAGGATCCTTGAGTAAGGTGGCGCCGCCGCCGCTGCCGTTCACCAGTTTTGATGGACAACCGCAGTTGAGATCGACGCCCCAGGAGCCGAGTTCTACCGCACGCGCGGCGTTTTCTGCCAGCCACTCAGGATATTGTCCGAGTAGCTGCATACGCACGCGCGTACCGGAAGCCGTTCGGCTGCTGTTATGCAGCTCGGGACACAAACGGTAGAAGGATTTTACTGGCAGCAGCTGATCGACCACGCGTAAAAACTCAGTAACGCACAGATCATAATCATTTACCCCGGAGAGCAGTTCGCGTACCAGCGAATCCAGCACGCCCTCCATCGGCGCCAGTAATACCCTCATCGCGTTAGATGTTCCCGCTCTTTTTCGCTGCCGGACGACGACGACCGCTGTTGGCGGCTGGCGCGTTTTGAGCGGCACTGCTGCCCTGACGACGTGCAGGACGCGCTTCGCCTTGTGGACGTGCGCCATTGCCACCCTGTGGACGCTGACCGTTGCCGCTGTGCGGACGAGAGACGTTACCGCCCTGCCCACGCCCCTGGCCACCCTGACCACGGCCCTGGCCGCGACCCTGCTGCTGGCGACCGTTCTGGATCGGTTCCGCTTTGATGCTAGGGTCCACTTCGAAACCTTCCAGCTCAATGCGCGGAATTTCACGCTTCAGCAGGCGTTCGATATCACGCAGCAGTTTGTGTTCATCGACACACACCAGTGACAGCGCAGCGCCGGTTGCCGCAGCACGGCCGGTACGACCAATACGGTGGACGTAATCTTCCGCCACGTTTGGCAGCTCGTAGTTCACCACGTGTGGTAATTCTTCGATATCCAGACCACGCGCGGCGATATCCGTTGCCACCAGCACACGAATGCCACCGGATTTGAAGTCAGCTAACGCGCGGGTACGCGCGCCCTGGCTTTTGTTACCGTGGATTGCCGCTGCGGTGATGCCATCTTTGTTCAGCTGTTCAGCCAGATGGTTGGCGCCGTGTTTGGTACGGGTGAACACCAGCACTTGCTGCCAGTTGTCGCGACCAATCATCAGCGACAGCAGTTCCCGCTTACGCTTCTTATCAACGAAGTGCACCTGCTGTGAAACTTGCTCAGAGGCGGTGTTACGACGCGCCACTTCAACCTGCTCCGGGTTGGTCAGCAGTTTTTCCGCCAGGGTTTTGATCTCATCCGAGAAAGTGGCAGAGAACAACAGGTTCTGACGTTTCGCTGGCAGACGCGCCAGTACACGGCGGATATCGTGGATGAAGCCCATATCGAGCATGCGATCCGCTTCATCCAGCACCAGAATTTCAACCTGTGACAGATCGACCGCATTTTGATGCGCCAGATCCAGCAGACGGCCTGGCGTCGCCACCAGTACATCCACCCCCCCGCGCAGTTTCATCATCTGCGGGTTGATGCTCACGCCACCGAAGACCACCAGTGAGCGGATATTAAGATACTGACTGTATTCACGAACGTTCTCGCCCACCTGCGCCGCCAGTTCACGGGTTGGGGTGAGGATGAGTGCACGCACCGGACGGCGACCACGCGCCGTGCTCGGATTGGCAGAAAGACGCTGCAACAATGGCAGCGTGAAACCGGCGGTTTTACCGGTACCGGTTTGGGCGCTCGCCAGCAGGTCACGACCCGCCAGCACCACGGGAATGGCCTGACGCTGAATCGGCGTCGGTTCCTGGTAGCCTTGTTCCGCTACCGCACGCAAAATATCGGCACTTAAGCCGAGAGAGTCAAATGACATGCAGGTGTATTACTCCGAACCGCCCTGTTCGCCGTCAGCGATGTAGTTTTCAGGGGGTATATGACGCAAGCCTGTTGGGCTCACGTGTGAAAAGGGCACAAACTACCATGCGTAAGGGCGGGAGTTTAGCAGGTTTCCGCGGCCACCGCGACTGACAATAGTCACGGCGCTGTAACATGATGTTGGTAGTCTTCCCGTCGTGGCACGAGTCGCGCCGTTGCTCTCTGCGCCCGTAATTGCGCTGCGCATAAAAAAGGAGCCGCATGCGGCTCCTTTCGGTTCGCAACTGAGCTTTCGCTTAGCTGCGCTTTTTCTCCACGCGATGCGCGGGTTCTTTCGCCAGCAAGGATACCAGCGCCGGACCCACCAACATCACCACGCCCAGGCAACCGATCAACAGGTTGTTGTGGATGAAGCGGGAGATCAGGAACAGCGTCAGCATCGCTGCGCCGAAGTAATACGTTGTTGTGACTTCTTCCAGCGCGTCACCCATGCGACGCAAACGGGCACTACGCTGCAGAGCCAGCATGGCGATAAACACCACCGCATAAGCTGCTACCAGGGTACTGCTCACTTCAACCAGCGCCTTGTGTTTCCAGCCCCAAACCAGCGCGGCGATCACCAGCAGGTGCATCGCAATATGCAAACAGGTTTGACCGGTAACGATCTGAACACGATTAGACCATTTCATTCTCTTCTCCTGGCAGACCCAACAGGTCGCCCAAGTGTATCTGGCTGCGGCCAGACGGATTTCCTCAATGTAAAGCAAATTTCGGATAACGCCCTAATTTTCTGCGCCCTTCACCACCCATTTGTGACAAAGACTACACTTTGTGCTGTTGATGATGAAAAGGAGCGCGTCGAAGTATGCCACAAAACACGCAAGGATTTTCATTTAAAGTCCTGACGATCAATACCCACAAGGGGTTCACCAGCTTTAACCGTCGCTTTATCCTGCCGGAATTGCGTGACGCAGTCCGCGCCACCTCGGCGGATATTGTCTTCCTGCAAGAGGTGATGGGCACCCACGCTATCCATTCACTGCACATTGAGAACTGGCCGGAAAACTCTCATTACGAGTATCTGGCCGATACCATGTGGCATGATTTTGCCTATGGCCGTAACGCAGTTTATCCCGAGGGACATCACGGGAACGCGATATTGTCACGTTTCCCCATTATTGAATATGAAAATCTCGATATTTCTGTGGCGGGAAGCGAAAAGCGCGGCATGTTGCACTGCCAGATTCGCCTGCCGGATCGCCCCGATCCGCTGCATGTCATCTGTGTGCATTTAGGGCTCAAAGCGCAGCATCGCCAGGCGCAGATGAAGATGATGAGCGATCGCATCAATGCCCTGCCGCATGATGCGCCGCTGGTGGTGGCCGGAGATTTCAACGACTGGCAAGTGCACGCCAATCGCTTCCTGAAGCGCAGCGCGGGATTGCAGGAAGTGTTTAGCATGAAAAACGGCCGCCCGGCACGTACCTTCCCGGCACGTTTTCCGCTACTGCGACTGGATCGTATTTATATCCGCAACGCCACCGTGAGCCAGCCCTGGGCGCTGCCGGTCAAACCCTGGTCACACCTTTCCGATCACGCCCCCCTGGCCGTGGAGATCTTCCTATGAATTTCAGCTGGCGTGAGGGCAATCAGTTGCGGTTGCTGGAGAACGGCGAGCAGTTCTTCCCCTGCGTTTCAGCAGCGATTCAGAGTGCCGAGCGTTCGTTGCTGCTGGAGACGTTTATTCTGTTTGAAGACGACGTCGGCAACGCGCTGCATAGCGATCTGCTGGCGGCGGCGCAGCGTGGCGTGAAAGTCGAAGTGATGGTGGATGGCTATGGTTCACACGATCTCTCCGACGCCTTTGTGAACACGCTGACGGAGGCCGGGGTGCGTTTTCTCTATTACGATCCGCGCCCGCTGGTGCTGGGCATGCGCACCAACGTGTTCCGTCGTCTGCATCGTAAAATCGTGGTGGTCGATGATGCCCTCGCCTTTGTGGGCGGCATCAACTTCTCTGCAGAGCACAATACCGATTACGGCCCGGAGGCAAAGCAGGATTATGCGGTCGAGGTGACGGGGCCGGTGGTGCTGGATATTGCTCGCTATGTACAGCAGGCCATCGGCAGCAAGCAGACCACGCGACGCTGGTGGGGAGGACGTTCACAGCGGCTGGCGGTTAATGCGATGCCCGGTGAGGCACAGGTGTTGTTTGTTTATCGCGACAATGACGACCATCGCGACGACATTGAGCAGCACTATCTCGATATGCTGCGCAAGGCCAAACAGGACGTCATCATCGCTAATGCCTATTTCTTCCCTGGCTATCGCCTGTTACGTGAAATGCGCAGTGCCGCACAGCGTGGCGTGCGTGTACGGCTGATCGTGCAGGGTGAACCGGATATGCCGATTGTTAAAGTGGGCGCCGAGATGCTCTATAACTATCTGGTGGATGCCGGGGTTGAGGTCTACGAATATTGCCGCCGCCCGTTGCACGGCAAGATTGCGGTGCAGGATCAGCACTGGGCCACGGTAGGCTCCAGCAATCTCGACCCACTGAGTTTATCGCTCAATCTGGAAGCCAATCTCATCGTGCACGATCGCACTTTCAATCAGACGCTGCGTGACAACCTGGAAGCCCTGCTTCAGCACGATTGTGTGCGTGTGCAGGATGACAAATTGCCGCCGCGCACCTGGTGGCATCTCACCAAAAGTGTGATTGTGTTCCATTTCCTGCGTCACTTCCCGGCCATTGCCGGTTGGTTGCCCGCGCATACGCCTTTACTAGCGCAGGTTGATCCCCCGGTGCAACCGGAAATGGAAACCCAGGATCGGGTCGAAACCGGCAACGAAGGAGCGAAACCCTGATGAGCAAAAAACATTCTCGCTGGCAATGGACAAAGAAAATCCTCACCTGGCTGTTCTTTATTGCGGTGATCGTACTGCTGGTGATCTACGCGCGCAAAGTGAACTGGCAGGATGTGTATCAGGTGATCGTCGGCTACAACCGCTATGTGGTGCTGGGCGCAGCGGCGCTGGTGGTGGTCAGCTATCTCACCTATGGCGTGTATGACTTAATCGGTCGCGCCTACTGTGGACACAAGCTGGCGAAGCGTCAGGTGATGCTGGTGTCGTTTATCTGTTACGCCTTTAACCTGACGCTCAGCACCTGGGTTGGCGGCGTGGCGATGCGCTATCGCCTCTATTCCCGCCTCGGCCTGCCCGGTGGCACTATCACACGCATCTTTTCCATGAGTATTGCCACCAACTGGCTGGGCTATCTCCTGTTGGCGGGCGTGGTGTTTGTCGCCGGCATGGTGCCGATTCCGCCGCGCTGGTTTATTGGCGAAAATACTTTGCGCATTATTGGTGCCGTGCTGTTAGTGCTGGTGGCGATTTATTTGTGGGCCTGTGCCTTTGCGAAAAAACGTCGCTGGACGATAAAGGGGCAACATTTACAGCTGCCGTCGCTGCGCATGGCGCTGATTCAGTTTGCCGTCTCCAGCGCGAACTGGCTGGTGATGGGCACCATTATCTGGCTGCTGCTGGCGCGTCAGGTGGATTATCCGCAGGTACTGGGGGTGTTACTGATCAGCAGTATTGCGGGGGTGATCATTCATATTCCGGCGG
>NZ_CAJCKS010000239.1:0-5832 GCF_903970985.1 Pantoea sp. ME81
ATCGGTTATGGCCAACTGCGCTGGCTGGATGCCCACCGTGGCATTACATTGGCGAAACTGGCCGCCGACCATGCGCCACAGGTGCTGTTCAATTATCTCGGCCGCTTCACTCAATCCGCCGGTCACTGGCAGCCTCAGCGGACCGCGCAGCAGTTCCGCGACACTTTTGCGGTGATCCAGGACGATGCTATGCCGTTACAGCACGCACTGGAACTCAACGTGTTTGTTGATGACCAGCAGCTGGCGCTGAACTGGAGCTGGGCGGAGGGCGTCTTGCATGCCGATCAGATAGAGCAACTGCATCAGGCCATCGCTCTGGGTGCGCAACAGCTTTACCACTTCGCAGAGCAACAGCCACAGCAGGCCGCCAACACGCTGGTCGCTGCGGAAATCAATCTTGAAGGCGTTGATGATGCGCTGCTGCAACGATTGCGCGCACGTCACGGGGCGTTTAGCCACGTCTTGCCGCTGCTGCCGTTGCAGAAAGGATTACTGTTCCACGCGCAGACCAGTGGCGCGCAAGGCAGCTATAACTCACTGACGCGATTAACCCTCAGCGGTGATGTGTCGGTAGCATCGGTGCAGCAGGCGCTCAACCAGGTGTTGCAGCGCCATCCGCAGCTCGCCGCCAGGTTTGATAGCGAACTCAGTCTGCAACCCTTGCAGTTGCTGCCGGAAGGCGATCTGCATTGGCCGCTACAGGTGCTGGAAGTCGAGGATATTGACGCCACTGAACATCAGGCGCTGTCACAGGATCTGTTCCGGCAGCCGGTGATGTTGCAGGCGACGCTGATCCCGCATCGCCATGAAGCACGCTGGACGCTGCTGCTCAATGCGCATCATCTGGTGGTGGATGGCTGGTCAACGCCGGTGATTTTAAACGATTTACTTAGCGCATTGCGTCAACAGCCGCTGGCCGCCCAACGCACCCATTATGCTGACATCGTGCGCCAGCTTAGCCAGCGTGATGAGCATCAGGCTCGCCAGCAGTGGCAAGAATGTCTGCGCGACGTGCGGCCCACATTGCTGTATCCCAATGCCGCCGAGAGTGCTGTTCAGGAAAAACGCATTACGCTGGACGCCACGCTGGAGCGCGAACTCTATGCGCTGTGCCGCGCACGCGGGTTGACCCTCAACACCGTGATGCAGGGCCTGTGGGGCATGATGCTGTCGATTGCCAGCGGTCAGCAGGACGTGATATTTGGCGCGCCGGTTTCAGGTCGTTTCGGCCAGATTGACGGGATCGATCAACATGTCGGTCTGTTCAGTAACACGCTGCCGGTGCGCGTGCGGTTTGATACTCAACGCCCGTTGCTGGAGCAGTTAGCCGCGCACCAAAATCATCAGATCCAGCTGATTGAGCAGGATTGCCTTGGACTGGCTGAAATCCAACAGCTGGCGGGTGCGGGTACGCTATTTGATACCCTGCTGGTGGTGGAGAACTATCCTGATAATCAGACATTACTCGACGCCAACGCGAAGGTGCGCTGCGACGCGATCCACAACCGCGGCTATACCCATTATCCGTTGACGCTGCTGGTGCTGCCGGGTGAACAGTTGACGCTATTAATGGAATACCGCGCCTGCGTCACCGATGCCGAGCGTCTGGCTGAACGCCTGTTGCTGCTGTTACAGCAGCTGGTGACCACACCGGATCTGCCGTTAACGCAGTGGCGTTTGCAAACCCTCGCCGAGCAATCGCTGCTCGAGTGGGTCAATAACACCGGCGTGCAGCTGGAAAATGAAACCCTACAACAAGCCATCGCCCAGCAAGCCGCACGCACACCGGACGCGCTGGCGCTGTGTGATGTTGAGCATCAGCTCAGCTACCGCGAGATGCAGCGTCAGGCCACATTGCTGGCCGATCGACTGATCGAAGCGGGCGTGATGCCAGGCGATATCGTAGCCGTTGCCTTGCCGCGTTCGGTTCGTCTGAGTATTGCCCTCACTGCCATCTTGCAGGCGGGCGCAGCCTGGTTACCGCTGGACATTGGCTATCCCGATGAACGTCTGGCGTACATGGTGGACGATGCACGACCGTGGGTGGTGATCACCGAGTCTGCGCTGGAAAATCGTTTTGCTGGCTTTGGCACTCTGATGATGTTCGATCGCCTTGCCAGTGAGCAGAGTGTGGCGCGTCATACGTTGCCTAAACCCGATGCGCAGCGCCCGGCTTATGTGCTTTACACATCAGGATCAACCGGCAAGCCGAAAGGCGTGGTGGTCAATCAACGCGCCATCGTTAACCGCTTGCGCTGGATGCAAGCCAGCTATCCATTGCGTAGCGACGACGTGGTGTTGCAGAAAACACCGTGCAGCTTTGATGTTTCGGTATGGGAGTTCTTCTGGCCATTGATGACCGGCGCACAGCTGATGATGGCGCCGCCGGATGCCCATCGCGATCCACAGGCGCTGTGGCAGCTTATTGACGATTATCAGGTCACCACCCTGCACTTCGTTCCGTCGATGCTGGCCGCCTTTGTCGGGCATGTCAGTACGCACACCGATCGCGCCTGCGCTTCACTGCGCCGCGTATTTTGCAGCGGAGAAGCGCTGGCCTGCGATCTGGCGCGCAGCTATCAGCAGGTGATCGCCGCTCCGCTGCATAATCTGTACGGCCCGACCGAAGCCGCCGTGGATGTCACATGGCAACCCGCCAGCGGTAGCGCGCTCGAAGGCCTGAATGGCCCTGGCGTACCGATTGGTCGTCCGGTGTGGAACACCCAACTGCATATCCTCGATAACCTGCTGCGCCCGGTGCCAGTAGGCGTGCCGGGCGATCTCTATCTCAGCGGCATCCAGCTGGCGGATGGCTATTTGCATCGCGCCGATCTCACCGCGCAACGCTTTATTGCCGCCCCATTTGCCGAGGGCGAACGTATGTACCGCACCGGTGATATCGCCTGCTGGCGTGAGGATGGCGCCGTAGAGTATCTGGGGCGCAGCGACGATCAGTTAAAGATGCGCGGACAACGTATCGAACCGGGTGAAATTGAGCAGGCGCTGGTGGCATTGCCGGGCGTGGCGCAGGCAGTCGTGGCTGCGCGCAATTTGACACAACAGGCGGCGGCGGGCGTCGATAATCGCCAGCTGCTCGGCTGGCTGGTGGCTCAGCCTGGCGTGGTACTGGATATCGAGCAAATTAAACAGCAGTTGAGCACCCGCCTGCCTGCCCATATGCAGCCGGTGAGCTATCTGCTGCTCGACGATTTGCCCCTCAGCGCCAACGGCAAGCTGGATCGTAAAGCACTGCCGATGCCACAACGCAGCGCGCAACCAGGCCGCCTGCCGGAAACGCCTCACGAGCAGATGCTGGCAGAACTGTTCCAGCAGCTACTGGGATGTGAGCAGGTGTATGCCGACGATGATTTCTTTGCGTTGGGCGGTCATTCCCTGCTGGCGATGCGACTGGCAGCAGAAATGCGCCGCCGTGTAGCGCAGCCGGTGAGTGTCGGACAGATCATCGCCGCACGCAGCGTGGAGAAACTGGCAGCGCTGTTATCAGGCGATGCCAGCGACAGCAACGGCAACGGGGAACTGCTGCCACTGCGTGCCGGTCAGGGGCCGACGCTGTTCTGCATCCATCCGGCATCAGGGTTCGCCTGGCAGTACAGCGCGCTGCTGCACTATCTCGACGGCGATTTCCCGATTGTGGGGCTGCAATCACCGCGCCCGGCGGGTGTTATCGCAGCCTGTACAAGTGTAGAAGCCATGTGCGATCGCCATCTGGCTGTGATTCGCGAGCAGCAGCCGCATGGGCCTTATTTCCTGCTGGGCTACTCGTTGGGCGGCACGCTGGCACAAGGCATTGCGGCGCGTCTGCAGGCGAGTGGCGAAAGCGTGGCCTTCCTTGGTCTGCTGGATACCTACCCAGCCGAAGGACAGGACTGGCGCACGCCCGATGCTGAAGAGGCGGAGCAGGAAGTGGCACGCGAACAGGCCGAATTTATGGCTGCTACTGAAGATGAGCGCGATCCCCTGTTACGTGCCGAGAAAGCCGCGATGTTTAGCACCATCGTCGCCAACTACAAGGACGCGGTTGCCCGGCTGGCGGAAGCGCGTACGCCGCGTTATGCCGGTAAAGCCACGCTGTTTATGGCAGAGAAAACCCTGCCTGCCGACATGGATGTGCCTGCGACCTGGAAACCGTTTGTTTCAGACCTGGAAATCTGGCCGCTGGATTGCGAGCACGCTGACATTTTGTCTGCGGCCTCGCTGAAAGTGCTGGGTCCGCTGATCAACCGGTTGCTGACGGCAACTCGCTTATAACCCGGCCCTCGGCCAATGAATGTGGGCGCGCTAATGTGCGCCCCAGCTCATTTTTAACAATGGATATTTATGGCTAAGCCTTCAATTCTTCTAGATTTCAGCCTGTTGAAAAACAACGCCGCGTTTCGCGCTATCTTCTGCGCTCGCATGCTATCCGTGTTTGCGCTGGGCATGCTGGCAGTGGGCGTGCCGATCCAGATTCAGGCCATGACCGGCTCGACCTTGCAGGTCGGCGTCGCCGTGATGCTGGATGGTATCGGCATGTTTATTGGCCTGCTGCTCGGGGGCGTGCTGGCGGATCGTTATGATCGCCGCAAGCTGATCCTCTTTGCGCGTGGCACCTGTGGTATCGGTTTTGTGTTGCTGAGCCTGAACGCGTTTAGTACTGCCCCTTCATTGTGGGCGCTCTATTTCCTCGCCTTCTGGGACGGATTTTTTGGTGCGCTGGGCATGACAGCGCTGATGGCGGTGATTCCGCTGATTGTAGGACGCGAGCATCTGGCGGAGGCCGGTGCGTTAAGCATGTTAACCGTGCGGCTGGGTGCGATCCTGTCTCCGGCGCTGGGTGGCATGATTATCGTGGCGGCAGGAGTCGGCTGGGCGTTTGCCGTGGCCGCCCTCGGCACGCTGGCGACGCTGATCCCGCTGGTACGGCTGCCCGCGATGAAACCTGAACAGCAAGAACCAGAACACCCTTTGCGCGCGCTCGCCAGTGGCATTCAATTTGTCTGTCAGCACAACGTGGTGGGTGCCGCGGTGTTGGTCGGCTTACTATTGAGTATGGTGGGCGCGGTACGCATCCTGTTCCCGGCACTGGCGCAAACGTGGCAGGTTGATGCTTCGGCGCTCGGGCTGATGTATTCCGCGGTGCCGCTGGGTGCGATGATCGGCGCATTCACCAGCGGCTGGGTGCGACAGTTGTCACGACCAGGCCTGGTGTTGCTGGTGAGTGCACTGGCTGCCTTCGGTTGCATCGCTTCTTTGGGGCTGTATAGCCAACTGATTCCGGCGTTGCTGGCATTGGTGGCTTATGGCTACAGCAATGCTATCGCTTCACTGCTGCAATTTATTTTGATTCAGCACCACACGCCAGATGCCCTGTTGGGTCGGGTCAACAGCCTGGGCACCGCGCAGGATGTGAGTGGCGATTCGCTGGGTGCCTTAGGACTCGGCGCGTTGGCACGTGCATTGAGCGCGCTCAACAGCGTGCTGTGGTTCGGCGGCGTGGCGGCCGGTTTACTGCTGCTGGTCGCGCTGGCCGCACGCGGTTTGCGCACGGCACAGCTGCAGCAAGAACCACCGGCCATTGAGCAAGCCGCTGCTTAGTGCACAAACTGCCGTTCTAAACTGCTGAGTATATTGCTGCCGATTAGTGTACGAACTGCCGTTCAATGCTGCTGAGCATATTGCTGGCACTGTAGTAATCGAGGCGGAAAGTATCGTTACCCATGGCAAAAATGTCGTGATGCATGGCGTGGCACGAGATGCTGATGACGCTGTGATTATTTTTTAACCAAAAATAATTCATCACCTGATCGCGATCATAAAATTACGCTGAAAACT
>NZ_CAJCKS010000240.1:0-5827 GCF_903970985.1 Pantoea sp. ME81
ATCGTAACGAGAGACGATATCAAGGGCCTGACTGAGCTGCATAAAAAAATCCGGAAACGAAGCGTTTCCGGATTCTTACACAGCCACTGGATCGTTCAACTGATCCTTAACTGATCGGCATTAGGGCAAACGCCCGGCTTTTTTATTTCCTGTTACTTATTTCTTTCCACCGCTTTAACGTTTCCTGCTGCCAAAGCTTCGCTTTTTATCCACTTCCCCGCATGATGACGGCTTCCTGTTAAACGTGCTGGAATCATCATGGATAGATTTGAAGAACTTCAGGTATTTGTTGCGGTGATTCAGCAAGGCAGCCTGGCCAGTGCTGCACGTTTTTTACAGCGCTCCCCTCCCGTTATTACCCGCACATTGAATGCCCTCGAGTCCCGGTTGGGCACGACCCTGATTGAACGCACCACTCGTCAACTGGCGCCCACAGAAGCGGGCTGGCAGCTGTTCGAACGGGCTCAGCAAATATTAGGTGATTATCAGCACGCGCTCGATAGCGCGCATCACAGCGGCCTGCAGGGGCTGCTGCGCATCACCGCACCCGTGCCTTTCGGCCGCCGCCATATCATGCCGCTGGTGAATGCCTTCTTGCAGCAACATCCCGAGATGCAAATCGAAGTGGTGCTGAGTGACAGCTATCAGGATCTCATTGAGAACGGGTTGGATATCGCGCTGCGCATTGGCGAATTACAGGATTCTTCAATGGTGGCACGCAAAGTAGGCAGCGTGCGTTCGACGTTGGTGGCGAGCCCGGAATATCTTCGGCTTGCGGGTGCTCCCGCCCATCCGGCAGAGCTGCAGCAACATACGGTGATCACCAGTTTGCGTCACACACGCGAATGGCGCTTTGCACAGGATTTACGCGTGCGCATTTTGCCTCGTCTGCGCGTAAACGATATTGAAAGCCAGTTGGAAACGCTGCGTGGAGGCCAGGGGATTGGACGTTTGCTGTCGTACCAGGTGCTGGATGATATTCGTGATGGCAAACTGATCCGTTTATTACCCGAGTGGGAGCCTGCCCCCTTGCCGGTACAACTGGTCACACAGCGGGTTAAAAACATGACGCCTAAGGTGCGGCAGTTCTGGGACTATGCGCTGGAACAATTGCCTGCGCTACCTTGTTTTACGCAGGGAAAGTTTAAAGCGGACCGTAATTCCTGATCGCGGTCACTGGTAAAAAATTTTCGCAGATTTATGCTAATTCGATCACAACCACACTTCCAGGAGAAGCCATGATGAAACTCTATTGCAAACCCGGTGCCTGTTCGTTGTCACCGCATATTGTTGCGCGTGAATGCGGGCTGGACTTTACCCAGGTCAATGTCGATCTGCAGAAAAAGGTCACCGAGCAGGGAGAAGATTACTGGCAAATTAACCCCAAAGGACAAGTTCCGGCGCTGCAGTTTGATGACGGCAGCTTGTTAACCGAAGGCGTTGCCATTGTGCAGTATCTGGCGGATCTGAAGCCGGATCGCAATTTACTGGCACCGACCGGCAGCCTGACGCGCTACCACACCCTTGAATGGTTGAGCTTTGTCAGCAGTGAACTGCATAAAACCTTCTCGCCGCTGTTCCGTCCGGACACGCCGGAAGAGTACAAAGTGATTGTGCGGGCGCAGTTAGAGAAAAAATATCAGGCGGTGAATGAAGCGCTGCAGGATAAGCAGTGGCTGATGGGACTGCGTTTCACCGTGGCCGATGTCTACCTGTTTGTGGTCACGCGTTGGGCAAAAGCCATCAAGCTGGATTTGAGCGGGTTAACGGCACTTGAAGCCTGGTTTGATCGCGTGGCGGAGCGCCCTGCGGTGCAGGCAGCATTGAAAGCGGAAGGTTTGGTTTAAGCCGATTCAGGCGCACCCTGTGCGCCTGTTTTGCCTCGTGTCTGCAGGCCACCGGGTGGTCGCCTGCAGATTTCGCAGCCGTTACAGCTTCTCAGCAGCAAAGTGCTGAGTCGGTTGTGCAATTGCATCCTGCGCTGCCACCAGTTGCAACTCGTACTCGCCCATCTCGTGAGTTTTCAGCATCACTTCATACACTGCAGCGGTCACGTGTTCCAGTGCATCCTGTAACGATTTGCCGTGCAGCAGATCGACCAGCAGCAAACCACTGGTGAGATCGCCCACGCCCACCGGCTGACGAACCCCGAAATCCACCAACGGACGGCTGATATGCCAGCACTCGTCAGCGGTGACCAGCAGCATCTCGAATCGATCGCTGCGACGTCCGGCACGCGCCAGATGTTTCACCAGCACCACTTTCGGCCCTTGCGCCACTAACGCGCGTGCCGCCACTACCGCCTGCTCAACATTCGCCACTTCGTGGCCGCTGAGCATTTCCAGCTCCAGCAGGTTAGGTGCGATGATATCGCTGGCCGGCATCGCCATCTTGCAATGGAACTCCGCGACACCAGGCGCCACAATGCAGCCCTTCTCGGGATGGCCCATCACCGGATCGCAGAAGAACCAGGCGTTGGGGTTAGCGGCTTTCACCTGACGCACGATCTCCAGAATCTGCTCGCCCTGCTCTGCAGACCCTAAATAGCCGCTCAGCACCGCATCACAGGTCTTCAGACGGTCAATCGCCGCGATGCCTTTGACGATGTCGGTGAGATGCGTAGCGGGCATCACAGTGCCGGTCCAGTGACCGTATTGCGTGTGATTAGAAAACTGTACGGTGTTTAACGGCCAAACGTTTGCGCCCATACGGCGCATGGGGAATTCGGCGGCGCTGTTACCGGCGTGGCCGTAAACCACATGAGACTGGATTGCGAGGATATTTTTCATTATTGCCCTGTACTGCCTTGCCATAAAAAAGGGCCGGAAACCGGCCCTCGAACCTTACTGCCAGTTAATCAGGCAGTAGTGTTTTTTACCGCGACGTAACAGCGTGAAGCGACCAAACAGTTTGTCGCTGTCGCTGAAACGATACTCGGCGTCAGATTGTTTTTCACCGTTTAGCGACACGGCGTTAGAACCGATCATGGTACGCGCCTGTCCACGAGACGGCACCAGTTCAGCTGCCACCAGCGCCTGCTGCAGATCGTCTTCCGCTTTCAGGTTAATCACTGGCATACCGTCCTGCGCTAACTGCTCGAAGTCCGCTTCGGTCATCTCGGTCAGGCTGCCGGAGAACAGGCTGTCGGTAATACGTTTTGCCGCCGTCAGACCCGCTTCGCCGTGCACCAGACGTGTTACCTGCTCTGCCAGCACGTATTGGGCGCGTGGCGCTTTACCGCTGTTCTTGTCTTCTTCTTCCAGCGCATTGATCTCTTCAATGCTCATAAAGGTGAAGAACTTCAGGAAGCGATACACGTCTGAGTCAGCAGTGTTAATCCAGAACTGGTAGAACTTGTATGGGCTGGTTTTCTTCGCATCGAGCCACACTGCGCCACCTTCGGTTTTACCGAATTTGGTGCCATCAGATTTGGTGATCAATGGAACGGTCAAGCCCCATGCCTGCTGCTGATGCAGACGGCGCGTCAGATCGATACCTGACGTGATGTTGCCCCACTGGTCAGAACCGCCAATCTGCAGCACCACATCGTGACGCTTGTTCAGCTCCGCAAAGTCGTAACCCTGCAGCAGGTTGTAGGAGAACTCGGTGTAAGAAATCCCCTGATCTTCACGGTTCAGACGCTGTTTCACCGCTTCGCGGTTGATCATCTGGTTCACCGAGAAGTGCTTACCGATGTCACGCAGGAAAGTCAGCACGTTCATGCCGCCAAACCAGTCGTAGTTGTTCGCTGCGATAGCACTATTATCGCCGCAGTCGAAGCTGAGGAAAGGCGCCACCTGGTTGCGGATCTTCTCAACCCATTCGCCCACGGTATCAGCGGTGTTAAGTTTACGTTCTGCTGCTTTAAAGCTGGGATCGCCAATCAGACCGGTGGCACCACCCACCAGCGCGACCGGCTTGTGTCCGGCGTCCTGAAAACGTTTCAGGCAGAGCAGCGGCACCAGATGGCCCAAATGCAAGCTATCAGCGGTCGGATCGAAGCCGCAATAGAGTGCAATTGGCCCTTGCGCCAGTCGCTCTGCTAACGCTTCCTCGTCCGTTACCTGGGCGACTAAGCCCCTTTCTTGCAATTGTTGTATCAGGTTACTGCTGGTCATCACTGACTCCAAATTGATCAGACTGCACCTAGGCTGGTACACAGCTTTCCGCTGAGATGCGGATACGAAAAAAATGAGGGCTATAGCATAAAGCGCTGACGCCAACTGCGCCAGCGTTGATAGGGGATAAAACGCAGTTTTACGGCGCTAAACGGTCAATCGTCCAGCCGTTGCCTTCACGTTGGTAGAGGAAGCGGTCGTGCAGGCGATGTTCGCCGCCCTGCCAGAACTCCACGGTATGGAATTTGACGCGATATCCGCCCCAGAAACTGGGTAAAGGCACTTCGCCTTGCTGGAATTTTTGCTTAAGTTCAAGGAACTTGCCTTCCAGCACACCACGCGCCGAAATACGGCTTGATTGCTTCGACACCCAGGCACCGATCTGACTATCACGCGGGCGGCTGCTGAAGTATTTCAGCACTTCCAGCGGCGTCAATTTTTCGACTTCACCCAATACCATCACCTGGCGTTCAAGGAAGTGCCATGGGAAATGCAGCGAGATGCGCGGATTGTCCGCCAACTGCAGCGCTTTGCGGCTGCCCAGATTGGTGTAAAACACCATGCCTTGTTCATCGTAATGCTTCAGCAACACAATACGCTGATAAGGCTGGCCGCTGCTGTCAACGGTGGCGACGGTCATTGCTGTAGGATCGGGCAATTGGGCATCGCACGCCTGCTTGAGCCAGTGTTCAAACAACGCCAGCGGATTGTCTGGCAGATCGTTACGTCTAAGCCCGCCGCGAGTGTACTCACGACGTAAATGGGCAATGTTTTGCAAGCTGTCACTGTCGCTCATGCTGATTCTCTTCGTTACTGGGCGGACGTATCCGCATTTTGCAATTCACAGTCATTAATCACGATTTTGTCATTACGCTCAACAAAAGCGCCATTGCCTTTCGACCAGAAGACATAAGTGCCGTCGCTGTAGCGCGCGCCGGAAGCTGATACGGTTTGGGTTAAGGTGAGCGGTTTACCATCCAGAATAAAGCTCACCTGCTGCTTCGGATTGTCCAGTGTCACCGTTAACGGTAACGTGCCGCACTGATAGCGCAATGTCTGTGGTGTAGGCTGCTCTTTGTGCATCATGCCGCAGCCACTCATCGCGACGACACAGCTCAACAGAATAACGATTTTTTTCATCTTTCACTCCTTAATGTGTCAATCGGGCATTCGCCGGATAAATGGCGCCCAATACACTCATTTCCCGTGCACCGGTGACGGCCGGCAAATTGCCTGGCAAACCGGACAAGGTGCGAAACGCCAGCCAGGCGAAGGCCAACGCTTCCATATCATCACCACTGATCCCGGCGTCATCCGTCGTCCCCACTTCTGTACCCGGCAAATGGGCCGCCAGCCGCGCCATCAGCAATGGGTTGCGACTGCCGCCACCACACACCAGCAGGCGATCGCAGCCATCATTGAGCTGAACTTGTTGAGCAATGGTCAATGCGGTGAGTTCGCTGAGTGTGGCCTGCACATCCTGCGGTGCCAGCGCCGGGAAACGCTGTAATTGACGTTCAACCCAGCCGAGATTGAAGTATTCACGACCGGTACTTTTCGGTGGTGGCAGCGCGAACCAGGGGTCGTTGAGCATTTCCTCCAGCAGTGCAGGCACCACCTGACCACTGCGCGCCCAGCTAGCATCCTTATCATAGGGCACGCCCTTATGACGCCAGATCCAGGCATCAATCAACATATTGCCAGGCCCG
>NZ_CAJCKS010000241.1:0-5787 GCF_903970985.1 Pantoea sp. ME81
CGACAGCTTTGGTGCGTTGACCTGCGGACTGAACGGCCGTGAAGTGTGGCACGTCAGCGACTCGCTGCTGAGCGAGCAGGCGGCGAAACAGAACCTGCGTCTTAATGAGATGGACGAAGATCAAGTGCACTTTATCGATAGCCTGGCGCCGCTACCTGCTGCGCCTGCTGTCGTACTGATTAAAATCCCGAAAGCGCTGGCTCTGCTGGAGCACCAACTGCGCGCGCTGCGTAAAGTGGTGACGCCAGACACACTGATCCTCGGCGCGGCAAAAGCCAAAGATATTCATAACTCCACGCAGCAGTTGTTCGATCGCATTCTCGGTGAGAGCAAAACCTCACTGGCGTGGAAGAAATCGCGCCTGATTTACTGCACTTACAGCGCGCCCAAACTGCCGGAGGTGTCAGAGACCACGGTGTGGCCGCTGGACGATTCCTCTTACCAGATTCACAACCACGCTAACGTGTTCTCTCGCGGATCGCTGGACGTGGGTGCGCGTTTCTTTATGCAGCATCTGCCGTCAGATATTGAAGGGGAAATCCTCGATCTTGGCTGCGGCAACGGCGTGATTGGTTTATTGGCGCTGGAGCAGAACCCGCAGGCGGACGTGCTGTTCTATGACGAATCCTACATGGCCGTGGCGTCCAGTAAGCTCAACGTGGAAGTAAACCGTCCGCAGGATTTGGCGCGCTGTCAGTTCCGCGTCAACAACGTGCTGAGTGGCTTCCCGTCGGATCGTCTGCACGCGGTACTGTGCAACCCGCCGTTCCATCAGCAGCACGCGGTGACCGATCATCTGGCCTGGCAAATGCTGCGTGATGCCAAACGTTGTCTGCAGTACGGCGGCGAGTTGCGTATTGTCGGCAACCGCCACCTCGGTTATCACGTCAAAATGAAAAAGCTGTTTGGCAACTGTGAGCTGGTGGCGTCTAACGCCAAGTTCGTGGTGCTGCGTTCGGTCAAACTGCGTTAATCAGACGCTGAGCGCCAGCTCAGTGGCCTGTGCGATGGCGCGGCGAGCATCCAGCTCCTGCGCCACATCGGCTCCGCCAATCAGCTTTACCGCTTTACCGCGTGCGGCTAGCTCGTCCGCCAGCTGACGCAGCGGCTCCTGCCCGGCGCAAATCACCACGTTATCCACTGCCAAAGTGACGGCTTCGCCCTGATGACGCAGGTGCAATCCTGCATCATCAATCTTCAGATACTCCACGTCGCCCCACATCTGCACGCCGTGCGCCTGCAAACTGGCGCGATGGATCCAACCAGTGGTTTTCGCCAGCCCGGCGCCGGGCTTGCCGGATTTACGTTGCAACAGCCAGATTTGCCGATCCGCTGCCAGCGGCTGCGGACGGACTAACCCGCCGCGCGCCTGTAAGCTCTGATCGATGCCCCAGCTCTGATAAAAATCTTCGTGCGCGTTTTGATGCAGCAAAAACTCAGCGGTATCAAAGCCAATACCGCCCGCACCGATAATGGCGACGCGCTGGCCGACCGGCTTTTTATCGCGAATCACATCGAGGTAGCTGAGTACGCTGGCATGGTCGATGCCGGGGATCGACAACTGACGCGGCGCAATACCGGTGGCGATCACCACTTCATCCACACTTTCCAGCTCATCAGCGCTCACGCGATGCTCGGTGCGAATCGCCACGCCCTGTGTCTCCAGCTGATGGCGGAAGTAGCGCAGCGTCTCGCTAAACTCCTCTTTACCGGGGATCTGACGCGCAATATTAAACTGGCCGCCAATCTGTGCGTCCGCTTCATACAGCGTGACCTGATGGCCGCGCTCGGCCGCCTGCAGCGCGAACGCCATGCCCGCCGGGCCAGCACCGACCACCGCAATCTGTTTAGGCTGTTCAACTGGGATTACCGGCATCAGGGTTTCGTGGCAGGCGCGGGGATTAACCAGACATGAAGTGACTTTGCCGACAAAGATCTGATCGAGACAGGCCTGATTGCAGGCGATGCAGGTGTTGATGGCATCCGGCTGCCCGGCCTGCGCTTTGCGCACAAAGGCCGCATCGGCAAGAAACGGACGTGCCATCGACACCATATCGGCAATGCCATCGCGCAGCAGCGATTCCGCCACCTGCGGATGGTTGATACGGTTAGTGGCAATAACGGGGACGGATACCGCTTCACGCAGATGCTGCGTTACCCACGCAAAACCGGCACGCGGTACGCAAGTGGCGATAGTCGGGATGCGCGCTTCGTGCCAGCCAATACCGCTGTTGAACAGCGTCACACCGCGCTGCTCCAGCGCCTTTGCCAGCGTCAGCGTCTCTTCCAGCGAACTGCCGTTGTTCACCAGATCGAGCATCGACAGGCGGAAGATGATGATAAACGCCGGGCCGACCGCTTCGCGCACCGCCTGCGTGACTTCCAGCGCAAAGCGACGACGGCGCTGCACATCGCCGCCCCACTCATCGTCACGATGGTTGGTGTGCGCCACCAGGAACTGATTAATCAGATAACCTTCGGAGCCCATGATCTCGACGCCGTCATAACCGGCCTGCTGGGCCAACCTGGCGCACCGGGCAAAGTCCGCAATGGTCTGACGAATCTCGCCATCGCTCAGTTCGCGCGGCGTGAATGGGTTAATCGGTGCCTGCAACGCTGAAGGCGCAACCAAATCGCGTTGATAGCTGTAACGCCCGGCATGCAGAATTTGCAGCGCGATTTTGCCGCCTTCTGCATGCACCGCATCGGTCAGGGTGCGATGCCAGTCGCACTGGCTCTCCTGATTGAGGATGGCGCCGCCGTGTGCCACCACGCCCTGTGGGTTGGGTGCGATGCCGCCGGTCACAATCAGTGCCACGCCTCCCCGCGCGCGCTCCGCATAAAACGCGGCTAATCGTGTGGCGCCATCAGTGTGTTCTTCCAGCCCGGTGTGCATGGAGCCCATCAGAAAGCGGTTCTTTAATTGGGTAAATCCCAGATCCAGCGGGGCAAACAGGTGGGCGTAATGCTCAGTCATGAACACAGTCTCGGAAAGTGGTCGGATGAGTTAACTTTAGCGGGAATTGGTTGGGATGGAAATTCGCGGTGTTCAGGCTGTGAGAAACCTCAAAAAAAGCAGGGCGACAGGTCGCAGGCGAAAGGTTCGGACTCCTTCGCCCGGCACGGGAAGAGACCTGTGCACCCTGAAACAGCTTGAAGATGAGGGCTAATGATTTAGCTCTATAGTTATGACTCCTGTCAGACTCAATCCAGACGACTTTCCCGGGTGAGGGTGCGGCGATAATGACATAGCTCACTGTGGTTAATCCCCAAGACGAGTCTTGGTTTTCCCCAGCAAAAAGTGATCCCGCTTCCATCTTCTGTACGAGCAGTTCACGTTCCAGGTAACAGCTATTTCGTAACATGATTTAGAGTGATCTGGTTCACAGTTTTCAGCCTCTGATCCCGCTTTGATAGCCCCCATTGCAACAGCAACAAATGGGGAAACCATGAATATCGAAACGCAATCCTGCGTGATTACCGGGAAAAAACAGGTCAGCGTCGCACCGCAACAGGTGAAATGGGACGGCACAGGCACGCTGGTGCGTATCACGCGCGGCGGCATTTGTGGATCTGACCTGCATTACTATCAGGAAGGCAAAGTCGGCAGCTTCGAAGTCAAAATGCCGATGATCCTCGGTCATGAAGTGATTGGTCATGTGGTGGAGAGCGACAACCCGGACCTGAAGCCGAATCAAAAAGTGGCGGTCAATCCGTCCAAACCGTGCGGCGAGTGCAAATACTGCCAGCGCGATCAGGAAAACCAGTGCACCGCCATGCGTTTCTTCGGCAGTGCGATGTATGTGCCGCATGTCGATGGCGGTTTCACCCAGTACAAAGTGGTGGATAGCAAACAGTGCGTGCCTTTCCCACAGGATGCCGATGAAACCGTGATGGTGTTCGCCGAGCCGCTGGCGGTGTGCATTCACGCCACGCATCAGGCGGGCGATCTTACCGGCAAGCACGTGTTCATTTCCGGCGTCGGTCCGATTGGCTGCTTAATTGCGGCGGCAGCGAAAGCGCGCGGTGCCGCCTCTGTGGTGTGCAGCGACATTAGCGAGCGTTCGCTGGAGATGGCGCAGCAGATGGGCGCGACCGATGTGATCCATGCCGCCGAGGGCGATTTCACGCCGTATCTGGCTGACAAAGGCTTTTTCGATGTGGCGTTTGAGGCCTCTGGCCATCCTTCCTCACTGCAGCGCTGCCTTGATGTGGTGTGCGCCAAAGGCACGCTGGTACAGGTCGGCATGGGCGGCACCATCCCGAACTTCCCGATCATGGCGCTGATTGCCAAAGAGATTCAGCTGGTCGGTTCTTTCCGCTTTACCCATGAATTCAACACCGCCGTCGAGTGGCTGGCGAACGGTGTGGTCAACCCGCTGCCGCTGTTCAGCGGTGAATACGATTTGCAGGACATCGACGCGGCCTTGCAGTTTGCTGGCGATAAAACTCGTGCGGCGAAAGTCCAGTTAACCTTTTAAGGAGCAGTGATGAGTCAGTTATTTTCCCTCGAAGGCAAGCGTGTATTACTCACCGGTTCGGCGCGCGGTATTGGTTTTCTGCTGGCGCGTGGCCTGGGTGAAGCCGGCGCGGAAGTGATCGTCAACGCCACCACCAAAGAGGGTGCAGAGCAGGGCGCGGCGAAACTGCGTGAGCTGGGCCTGCGTGCCCATGCCAAAGCCTTTGATGTGACGCAGTCTGCGCAGGTGCAGCAGGCGGTGGATGAGATTGAAGCCGAATGGGGCCCGATTGATATTCTGGTGAACAACGCCGGGATCCAGCGCCGCCGCCCATTCCTCGAATTCCCGGAGCAGGACTGGAATGACGTGATTGCCGTTAACCAGACCGCCGTGTTCCTGGTCTCTCAAACCGTGGCGAAAAAAATGGTCGATCGCCAGCGCGGTAAAATCATCAATATCGGTTCGATGCAAAGCGAACTGGGCCGCGACACCATCACGCCGTACGCCGCTTCCAAAGGCGCCGTCACCATGCTGACGCGCGGTATGTGCGTCGAGCTGGCGCGCCATAACATCCAGGTGAACGCCATCGCACCGGGCTACTTCGTCACGGAGATGACCCAGGCGCTGGCGGACGATCCGGCCTTTACCGGCTGGCTCACCAAACGCACGCCTGCCGCTCGCTGGGGTAAACCGGAAGAGCTGATTGGTGCTGCGGTGTTCCTCGCCTCGGGCGCGTCTGATTTCGTCAATGGTCACTTGCTGTTCGTTGATGGCGGTATGCGCGTCGCCGTGTAATGCCATGGCGCGGCTGGCATTTTCGCTTGGCCGCGCCTAAACCTTAATCACCCCTCTGTATTCCTAAGGATAATAAAAAATGCCAATAACCATTATTGTGCTGGGTGTGATACTGCTGCTGGTATTGATGATTGTATTTAAGGTCAACGGCTTTATTGCGTTGGTGTTTGTCTCGGCGGTGGTGGGTATCGCTGAAGGGATGACGCCGCTCAATGTGATGGCCTCGATCCAAAAAGGTATCGGCTCGACGCTCGGTGGATTAGCGATGATCCTCGGCTTCGGTGCCATGCTCGGGCGTCTGGTCTCGGACACCGGCGCGGCACAACGCGTGGCGACCACGCTGATTGCCGCCTTTGGTAAAGAGCGGCTGCAATGGGCGCTGGTGGTCACCGGTCTGATCGTCGGTCTGGCGATGTTCTATGAAGTGGGCTTCGTGCTGCTGCTGCCGCTGGTGTTCACCATCGTCGCGGCGGCCGGTTTGCCGCTGCTGTACGTCGGCGTGCCGATGGTGGCTGCACTCTCGGTGACGCAC
>NZ_CAJCKS010000242.1:0-5748 GCF_903970985.1 Pantoea sp. ME81
ATGGTAAGCTGTGCGCCTTGCGCTAAACGCATCCCTCCTCGCCACGGACGCCGTCCCATTTCCACTGCTCTGCACCACCTGTTTATCTGCTGAAAAGTTTTTGGCACACCTCCTCCCAACGGGGAAGCGGTAACGGTTCAGTCGCGATCGGCATATGCTCCTCATCGCCTGAACACCGATCGTGAAACGCGATGTAAAACACCGTAATTCCCCTTTGATACTCGCCTCCTTCGCGCTTCAGGCGTAGGTTTCATTTCGATAAAACCGGAAAGGAATATGAGGTCAACATGGAGTGGATACTGTGGTTGCTGGCAACGGTGATAGCCTTGAGCATCGGTAGCTTTATTAATGTCGTTATTTATCGCGTACCTCTGCAGCTTTTACAGCCCGGCAATAGCGTGGATTTACGGCAACCGGCTTCACACTGTCCGGTTTGCAAAAAATGTTTGCGCTGGCGAGACAATATCCCGTTAGTGAGTTGGCTGTTACTACGCGGTCGGTGTCATTTTTGCCGTTGTGCTATCAGCCTGCGCTATCCGTTAACAGAAACTGCCTGTGCAACAATCAGCCTGGTATTTGTCGCGATCCTCCCGGTTGATAAATCATTGCTCGCCTTACTTATGCTGTTTTGGCTACTGCTGACCGTCGCGATCATCGATTACGAGCATTATTTGTTGCCAGATGTAATCACCCTGCCATTGCTATGGCTTGGGCTATTATTAAAAGCAGGCGAATGGCTACCAGGCTCACTCCATGATGCCGTCTTTGGTGCGGTGGGGGGTTACGGCGCGCTTTGGCTAATCCGCTATATGTATCAATATTTTAGCGGGAGACTGGCATTGGGTTTGGGGGACGCAAAGTTAGTGGCAGCATTAGGCGCGTGGTTGGGTTGGGCAATCTTACCCTATGTACTGTTACTGGCTTGTAGCGGGGCAATTTGTGCGCTGTTTATCGCCAAAATGGGCTGGCAACGTGACCTTAATCAACCCCTTGCTTTTGGTCCCTGGATTGCTCTGGCGGGCATAAGTCTTTTTATTAACACGATTATTTAATAACCACTTCATCTGCTGGCGCTAAAATAGCCGGCCAATTAGTGGCCAACGCCCTGATTCCTATATGAAAAGAATAAACAAATCTAAACAAAATAAATCATTGTGATGTACGTCAAAAGGCTCTATATTGGCCGCGTTTTTTAAACCACTGATACTTTTTTGTTCAACTAGTCAATCGGCCAGCCATCACGAGCCCCGGTTGAAGGAGAGATATGATGACGGATAAAGTCCGTATTGATAATTTTGGTGCCAACGCATTCAATGGAAACAACGACGCTTTCTTAGCCCGTCAGGCTGAGTTTGAATCAAACGTCAGGAGCTACCCGCGCAAGTTGCCTTTAGCGATTGCCAAAGCCAACGGCGTGTGGATCACAGATGTCGAGAATAAACAATATCTTGACTGCCTGGCTGGCGCAGGGACGCTGGCACTTGGTCATAACCATCCTGATGTTCTGCAGAGCATCCAAAATGTCATTACCAGCGGCTTGCCGTTACATACTCTTGATCTGACGACACCTCTGAAAGATCAATTCTCAGAATCTCTGCTCTCGCTGCTGCCTGGCCAGGGTAAAGAATATTGCCTGCAGTTCACCGGTCCTTCCGGTGCGGATGCGGTTGAAGCAGCACTGAAGCTGGCGAAGAAAGTCACTGGCCGTAGCGGCGTGATCAGCTTCTCTGGTGGTTACCATGGTATGACTCATGGTGCGCTGGCTGTGACTGGCAACCTGTCACCGAAAGAAGCCGTTAACGGCATGATGCCAGAAGTGCAGTTCATGCCTTACCCGCATCTGTACCGTTGCCCACTGGGTCTCGGCGGTGAAGCGGGTGTGAAAGCCCTGACTTACTACTTCGAAAACCTGATCAACGACGTGGAAAGCGGCGTGCGCAAGCCTGCAGCCGTTATCCTGGAAGCCGTTCAGGGTGAAGGCGGTGTGAACCCTGCTCCGGTCGAGTGGCTGCAGCGCATCCGTAAAGTCACTCAGGAACACGGTATTCTGCTGATTCTTGATGAAGTTCAGGCAGGCTTTGCCCGTACCGGCAAATTCTTTGCCTTCGAACACGCAGGCATTGAGCCAGACATTATCGTGATGTCTAAAGCAGTAGGCGGTGGTCTGCCACTGGCTGTTCTGGGTATCAAAAAGCAGTTCGACGCCTGGTCTCCAGGTCACCACACCGGTACCTTCCGCGGCAACCAGCTGGCGATGGCAACCGGTCTGGCCACTCTGAAAGTCCTGACCGAGCAGAACATCGCCGGTAAAGTGGCTGAACAAGGTGAATGGCTGAAAGCACAGCTGGCTGAGATGCAGAAACGCTTCCCGGTTATCGGCCACATCCGCGGTCTGGGCATGATGATCGGTATCGAGATCGTTAAACCAAACGAAGCGGCTGACCATATGGGTAGCCTGCCGGCTGATGGTGAACTCTCTGCACTGCTGCAGAAGAAGTGCTTCGAAGCAGGTCTGATTCTGGAGCGTGGCGGTCGTCACGGTGCAGTACTGCGTCTGTTGCCGTCACTGCTGATCACCAACGAAGAGCTGGCGATTTTCCTGGATAAATTTGAGCAGGCGCTGATTGGCGCTGGCGTCAAACCTGTTTGATTGGAAGAGTAAATGTCTGAAGTAAACCCGATTCTGGCCGCCTCTGCACAGAGCATTGAGGCGTACCAGCAGGCGATTGCCCAAAGCAGCGCCGCGGTTGTGCAGTGGCTGCAACAGCCTGAGATGTATCAAGGCAAAAGCGTTGCCGAACTGCGCGAGCGTATCACGCTCGACTTCAATCCAAACGGCCTGGGTAACCAGGCCGCGATTGAACGCGCGATTGAGTATTTCCTGAAAGACAGCCTGTCAGTGCACCACCCACAATGTGTGGCGCACCTGCACTGCCCTAGCCTGGTGGTTAGCCAGGCTGCAGAAGTGTTGATCAACGCCACCAACCAGAGTATGGACTCATGGGATCAGAGCCCTTCTGCCACCATCATTGAGGTCAAACTGATCGAATGGTTGCGTGCACAGGTGGGTTATCCAGCAGGCGATGCTGGCGTGTTCACCAGTGGTGGCACCCAAAGCAACCTGATGGGTCTGATGCTGGCGCGTGATGCGTTCTATCAGCGTCAAGGTCATTCAGTGCAGTTGGACGGCATCACTGGCGATCTGCGTAAGATCAAAGTGTTGTGTTCTGAGAACGCGCACTTCTCGGTACAGAAAAACATGGCGCTGCTTGGCCACGGCTACAATTCTGTGGTGCAGGTGAAGTCTGATCAGTTCGCACGCATGGACGTTAACGACCTGAAAGCCAAACTGGCGCAGGCCGAAGCCAATGGCGAGCAGATTCTGGCGATTGTCGCGACGGCTGGTACTACCGATGCGGGTGCGATTGATCCACTTCGCGAAATCGCGGGCATCGCGGCTGAGCACAACATTTGGATGCATGTCGATGCAGCCTGGGGCGGTGCTCTGCTGCTGTCTGAAAAGTATCGTGACTACCTGGACGGCCTGGAGTTAGTGGATTCGGTGACTCTCGACTTCCACAAACAGTATTTCCAGACCATCAGCTGTGGCGCATTCCTGTTGAAAGACGAGCGTCACTACGAGCTGATGCGTTATCAGGCGGCTTACCTGAACTCTGAGTTCGATGAAGAAGCCGGTGTTCCTAACCTGGTTTCAAAATCTCTGCAGACCACGCGTCGTTTCGATGCATTGAAACTGTGGATGGGTCTGGAAGCGCTGGGCCAGAAACAGTATGCCGCGATCATCGACCACGGTGTGACGCTGGCACAGGAAGTGGCGAAGTTTGTTGCGTCAGAACCACGCCTTGAGCTGGTGATGCAGCCACAACTGGCAAGCGTGCTGTTCCGCTATCGTCCAGAGCAGCTGACCGATACCGCGCAGATTGCTCTGTTCAACCAGCGCATCGGCGATGCTCTGCTGGATTCAGGCCGCGCTAACGTTGGCGTGACTGAAAACCAGGGCGTTACCTGCCTGAAACTGACGCTGCTGAACCCAACCGTGATGCTGGAAGACATCAAAGTCCTGCTGGCGCTGGTTGAGAAAACCGCGAATCAGTTGCTGAACGCGTAATTTCGCTTCAAACGAAAAGTCGATAACTGGCAACAGTCATCGGCTTTTTTATTGCCTGTCGATTGCCCAGCCCGTTCATTTTTGCTCACTCATCCCTCTGGAATAACAACCCATTTGGTTGATTGGCAGATAACGTTAGCACGATCAATGACGGTGCAAGTTGCACCGTCATAAGGCTCGTTCACGTGGAAAACTGCCTATCAGGTGTTGAAACACTCTCATTTACCCTCTGGCACGGTAATTGCTTATTACTGTCTACCGCATCCTGCATGTCAGGAACAGGCGCCGAAGTCTGGTAAGCGGTTTGTGGCACTCTGCCACTCCAATACATCGAATTCAGGCGAAGAAGCCCCACCGGCAATGCTGTCGGCGGGGCTTTTTTTATTGGAGTAAAATTATGAGCAAGTTAAAAGCGTGGTTTCAGGGACCTCAAGACATCACCGAAGCGGAAGCCGTGGAAGATTATGCCGTTGGGCGTGTTCCCTCCCACTATCGCTGGCCGATCCCGGCCATCATTTTAGTGTTACTGGGAAACTCGACCGCCATGTTTTGGTTCAGCCTCGGCGCGGATATGAGCTATCAGGTCGGCTGGCCGCTGCTGCTGTTACCTATCGCCTATATGGTGGTGTTTGCCACCATAATCGGTTCCTGTATTATGAAAATGGCCAGTAAAGAGGGCCTGTCGCTCAATCTGATGACGCGAGGCCTGGGCTTCGGATATATGGGGTCGGCTTTTACCTCGCTAATCTATGCCATCAACTTCATCTTTTACTTCTTGTTCGAAGGCACCATCGTGTCGCATGCCATTGCGAACTACGCGGGCGTCCCGGTTAACTCCTTCACGGGCATTGCGATTTTTGCATTAATGGGATTGGCGGCAATCTGGTTTGTGTGGAAAGGCATGTCGTCAATGCAGTTCCTGCAAACCTGGGGCGTGCCGATCTTCATCTTGCTGTTCGGTTTCTGCATCTGGCAACTCACGCACCATTATCCGTCTGTGGGCTTCAGTGGCTGGCAGCCTAAAGCGGAAGTCGACAGCAATGCGCTGTGGCTGGTGATGAACATGGCCAATGGACAGATTGTGTTTCAGGGCCTGATGGCCACCGATTATGGCCGCTTCGCTCGTCCTGGTATCAGCCATAAAGGCACGGCGACCATTATGCTGGGGATGCTGATTCCGATTGTGGTGGTAATGCTGTTCGGCGCCTTTATGGCATATACCCTGATGCCACACATTCAGGGAGAGGATGTCTGGTCACTGGCATTAGATCCAGGCTTCGTCTTCCCGCTGATTATTGGGCTGACCGGCGTGCTGTTTGCTGTGATTACACAGATTCGTATTAACGTGCTGAACCTCTACTCCGGATCCATCGCATTGTCGAATACCATGGATATGGCGTTTAACTATCGTCCAGGCCGTCAATGGTGGATGCTGCTGGTCTGGCTGCTCGGCGTGTTGTTCTACGTCTGCAACATTCTGCAGTACACCGGCACTTTCCTGTCGATTACCGGCATTCTGACCAATACCTGGGTGTTCATTATCCTCGCTGACTACTATGTGTGCCGCAGAGTGCTGCACCTTGCGCCGTCAGATTTTGTCGAGTTCCGCAAAGAGTATC
>NZ_CAJCKS010000243.1:0-5718 GCF_903970985.1 Pantoea sp. ME81
ATGAGGATCAGGCACGTTTCCGCACCGTGCAATTACGACCGGCGCTGGTGCCGAATGGGCGCAGTTTCTTCTGCCAGCACGAGACCCCACACGCGGTATGGCAGGATGCATGGCGTCAGCATCCCAATGGCGTGACTGATATTGTCGAGTTTGTGGTGGTGGCGCAGGATCCTGCGGCGGCAGCACAACCTTACAGTCGGCTGTTTGGGGCGAATGCGCTCACCGCCTGCCAGCAAGGTGCCTTCGTATTAAAAGCCGGCGTGGCGACGGTGCGCTTCGCGGCTGCCGGCTATGTCACACAACGTTTCGCTGGATTACCACCCGATTACAACGGCAGTGCACGCATGGCGGCGTTAAGCTTACGCAGTGTGGATCTGCGCAAGGTAAAAGCCAGTTTGCTGCTGGGCGATATCCCGTTCCACGAAGAGGAATCCGCGCTGATCGTCAGCGCTGAGCATGCTTTTGGCGTGGCGCTGCGGTTTCAGCAGTAATCTCTAAATTCAACGGCGGCCCAGAGGGCCGCGCCCTACCCAGTTAAATCCCGATCTTCAGCTGTGCACGCGCAGTATAGAAACGACGATACGACAAATACGCGGCAATGATGGTCGAGAGGCTGGCGGTACCGATCAGCATAAAGGTCACCATAATCTGGTATTTAATCGCTTTCACCGGATCGATTCCGGCAAAAATCAATCCTGACATCATGCCGGGAAGACTCACCAGCCCCACGGTTTTTGCGGCATCAACTGTCGGGATCATTGCCGCGCGGATGCTGTCACGAATCAACCGACCCGAGGCGAGCTTCACCGAAGCGCCTAAACTCAGCATCTCCAGAATCTTCTGCCGATTGTCGCTAAACCTCTGATTGAGATTGGTGAAACACAGCCCCACTGCCACCATCGCGTTGCCCGCAATCATGCCGGAAATCGGGATCACCTGCATCGGGATAAACTCAATGGCGCCACTCAATAACAAGATTGTAAGGGTGAGCGAAGTGCCGGTGGTGATCGCCACGAAGGAGATCGCTAGCGCGTGGTCGATGTTGCGGCTGCGTTTGCGCGCGTTCAGTGCCGCATTCACGCAGATAAAAAGCACCATCAGGATAGTCAGCCAGCGGTTGTTGAGGTCAAAGATCGATTTCAACACGTAACCCACAATCACCAACTGCACAATGGCCCGGCACACGCTCCAGATGATGTCTTTGCTCATGCCGAGCTTCTCTTTCTGGCTGATGATCAGTGCGATTACCACCAGCATCAGCGACAACAGCAATGAGCTGTCGGTAATATTATGCTGACTCATGCGACTCTCCTCTTTGCGGTGCCGTCAGTCGCAGCACTTTCTCTGCATGCTGGATCTCATCGGGATCGTGACTGATCCACACCACCGCCAACTGTTGTTCCTGCACCCGCTGCTGAATCAGTTGCTGGACAACCGTCTTGTTCTCTTCGTCCAGTGCGCTCGTCACCTCATCTAACAGCAACACTTTGGGCAAGAATTGCAGATTGCGCAGTAAACCCACGCGCTGTTTCTCACCTCCTGATAGCTGTTCAACCTGTTTATCCAGCATCTCAGCATCCAGATGCACGCTCTCCAGAGACGCCATCAGCGCCTCGCGTGGCGGCTTCTGTTGCCGGATTTGCCACGGCAGCGCCAGATTGTCATACACTGTCTCGCCAAACAGCTGCGGCGTTTGAAAACAGTACGATACCTGCTGGCGATACAGCTCGGCTTTTATCGTGGCGATATCACGGTTCTCAAAGCGGATCTGTCCAGCGGTGGGGGCCAGTAGCGAGGCCAGAATCTTCAACAGCGTGCTTTTTCCACTGCCTGAGGGCCCGGTCAGCAGCAAAAAATCACCTGCGTTAAGTTGCAGTGAAACAGGTGCCAGTAAGGTTCGCCCTTGCATAGCATAAGTAACCCTCTGCACTTCAAGCAGAGGAGAATCGCTGGTCATGTTCGCTTCCAAAATAGGTTCAGGACTTGTTGGTTTTGCGCGCGCCGGGGCGCGTCAAGGCATTACTGATCTCATACAGTTTGCTCATGCTTTCCATGGTGGCAACCGGCGTGGTGGCCGCCAACCCCAGCACTAAAATTTCCAGACAGATCATTGGCGTGGCGTGTACCGGCATTTTATCCGCGTCACGACTGCGGGGGATCTCAATGGTGACATCAGAGCGTTGGGCAAAGATGCTGTCTGGCGCGCCAGTGAGAACAATGATTTTCATTCCCAGCCGCTGAGCCTCGGCCAGCGTTACCAGCCCTTCCGGATGCGCGCTACTTTGTACCAGCATGATCAACACATCGGCATGGCGCATCTCGGCAATTTGTTCGCTGAGGGCAATGCCGGTGCGATTCAGGACATATGAGGATGTGCCATTACGTTTGAACAGACGAGCCGTGTAGTCAGCCAGTATTGCAGACGCACCAATGCCGAAAATAGCCACGCGATCCGCCTGCTGCAAAAGGTCGATCGCCTGCTGAATCGCCTGGCGATTGGCGCTGGAGGCAAGCATATCGCAGCTAATACGATAACTATCCAGCACAAAATCAACACTGCCTTTGGCATCCTGTGACAAGGCATTCACCGTGGAAGCCACGCGTGCCGGCGAGCGCTGTGTGACGCCCAGGAACTCCGCCATCACAATCTTCAAGTCGCGGAAACCGGAGAATCCTAACGCCTGAATGGCGCGGATCACTGTGGCATCCGAGGTTTGGGTATCGATGGCAATGCCCAGCGCGGTTTTATCCAGTACCACACTCCGGTGCTGATGGATGTAATTCGCCACTTTAAACAGGCGCGGCGTGAGCTGATGTTTAGCGGTGTGAAAACGCTCACCGTAGAGATCGTAGGGCCGCTTGCTGGTTTTAGGCACGGAATCAGTCACGGTTAAAACACCTTGTTAATAAGTAAGTTACGCTGCCAGACGCTATCTTAGCAACGTCACGCAGCGCGAGAGTAATCCAGAACAGGTCACGAAGCAAAGCGTGAATGCGCCTTTACCCCTTCACAAAAGAGGCAGCAGTAAACGTATTATTCCGATGAAAATTAAGAATACCTTAATTTAATTAAAATAAATGAATGCCTCCAATCTATTAACGACACTGGAGAGTGAGAGGCGAGCGTCGATAAAATGTAGTCAAATTAAATCATGATTAATGAAACTACATTCACTACTACATTTTTAGAATAATATTAGATAAAACAGTGCATTTAAAAACTACATATCAACGACAGTTGCATGAAGCAGGTGTTTTATGCCGCAGAATCCAATAAAAAAATAATCAATAAAATACGTCAATGAGATGAAAAATCGGCATTATTTTGTTGTAAATGGAAATCAATCTCATTACCATCCGCTCTTCTGAATATTTCCCTTTTTGATGCGGATTTAACTTAATGAAGTATCTTTGCTTATTTTCATCAGCGGTAAAATATACGCTCTCTGGCTCTCAGGTATTACTGGCTTCCACCCTGCTGTACAGTTATTCAGCCAGCGGCGCGGATCAAACCTTGACCGTGACAGCCGCTCCCGAAACCACCTCCAGCAGCTACAATCAGGACGATGCTGCGGCGACACTGCGCACCTCAACGCCACGCAACGAAACACCGCAGTCAATCAGCGTGGTGACGCCACAAGTGATGAAGGATTATCAGGTCACCAGCCTGAATGATGCGGTGAAATTCGTCAGTGGTGTCACCCAGGGCAATACGCTGGGGGGGACAGAGGATGGTTTTGTTAAGCGTGGTTTCGGCTCCAATACCGACGGTTCAATCTTCATCGACGGCGTACGCAGTAACCAGGGTCTGACCATGGATGCCAGCATCGATCATGTTGAGGTGCTGAAAGGATCCTCATCGCTGCTGTACGGCATTCTGAATCCCGGCGGCATTATCAATCTGGTGAGTAAAAAGCCGCAATACGAGTGGAACACCCACATCAGCGGTGAATCCAGCAGTTACGGCGGTGGCACTGGCATGGTCGATATCACCGGTCCGCTCGGTAACGGCTTTGCTTTCCGCATGGTGGCTGAACGTCAGCGCGGGGATTACTGGCGTAATTTTGGCGTTAACGAACATACCCTGCTGGCGCCGTCATTAAGCTGGTACGGCGATCGCGCGTCCTTCAACATCAGCTACGTCGAGTATAAATACGATGTGCCCTACGACCGTGGTACGGCGTTTATTGGCGGGAAACCCGTCGATATTCCTTACAACCGTCGTCTCGACGACAATGCGAACCATGCCTGGGGCAAAAACAAGCGCCTGAACGTCTCATACGGTTACAACCTCAGTGATGTCTGGGATACGCATCTCAACTACGGCTGGATGCAGCGCCGTTATGACAGTAACGAAGTGCGCGCCACCGCCATCAGCACCACGACCGGTATCGTTTCGCGCCGTGCTGATGCTAACCGCGGCTTCAACCATCAGACGGAATATGTCTCCTGGGATATCAGCGGTTCTCCCACTATCGCGGGCATGCAGCACGACTTGTTGGTGGGTGTCGATTATGAGCAGAACGAAACCTATAAAGCGCGATCTTATCGCGGCACTGTTTCACGCACCTTCAATATGTACGACCCGGTGTACGGCGAAGAGCCGATCGTCAGCGACAGCACCTATAACGATGCGCTGAGCAATCTGCGCACCAATCTTTATAGCCGCTCAGTGTTTGCCAAAGACAGCATTCATCTGACGGATAAATGGATTGCAGTGTTGGGTGGCCGTTTCCAGCGCTATACCCAAACCTCCAGCAACGGCTTTATCGATCCTGAAACCACACTCAACGATCGCGGCAACGCTTTCCTGCCGCAGTTGGGGGTGGTGTACAAAGTATTGCCGGATGTCTCACTGTACGGCAGCTACAGCAAATCGTTTACGCCCTCAACCCAAACCGACGATGACGGCAACGTGGCGTCCACCGAGAAAGGCACCACCTGGGAAGTCGGTTCTAAATGGCAGGTTGCGCCCAATCTGGCGGCCACACTGGCGCTGTACCGCATTGATGAAGAGGACATGTCGATTTTCATTAACGGCGTGACGCGCAACATTCCCAAAGCACGCTCGACCGGTGCGGAGCTGGAGGTCAACGGCGAGTTTGCGCCTGACTGGAACCTGGTCGCCAACTACAGCTACGACAAAACTGAGATTGTTTCCGACAACGTGAATCCTGACAACGTCGGCAACCGTCTGGTGAACGCCCCGACCAATATGGGCAGCCTGTATCTCAGCCACACCCTGCGTTTCTCCTGGCTGCCGGGTGAACTGCGCCTGGGCGGCGGCGGACGCTATGTCGGTACTCGTGCTGGCGATCCGGAAAACAGCTTCGTGATGCCAGCTTACACCGTGGCCGATGCGTTTATTGCCTGGGATAGCCAGTTGATCGGTAAGCACACCCAGCTGAAGCTCAACGTGAAAAACCTGTTCAACCGCGAATACTACGAATCCAGCGCCGGTAATCTGCGCGTGATTGAGGGTGAACCGCGCGTCATGTACTTACAGGCCGCTGTCGACTTCTAATCTGTTGCGCTCCGCCTTTCAGGGCGGAGCCCACTGTGAGCAATGCGATGAAAAGAGTGCTACTGACTTTGCTGCTGTTATTGCCACTGGCGGCGCAGAGCAAAACCCTGACGGATAGCCTGCAACGCCAGGTGAAGGTTCCGGACAATCCACAGCGGATTGTGATTGGCGAAAGCCGGATGATCTATACCCTC
>NZ_CAJCKS010000244.1:0-5661 GCF_903970985.1 Pantoea sp. ME81
CCGCAGCCCCGCGGTCCTTCCCTAGTGCGTGCACTCTTTCCCTACACGACGCGCTTCCGATCGCCACTATTATCGGCATGATTTTTGGTTATCTGCCAGCCCGCAAAGCTGCCCGTATGGATCCGGTCGCCGCGCTGGCGAGTGAGTAAATGTATCTTCTCGGGTGCGCATCGCTGCGCACCGATTTTTCCGTCATGTTGGAATTAAGAGCGAATGACCCAGCGGTCAGATTAACATCGGCAACGTTGCACTGGCCGTTTGCTGACTGGCTGTGGCGTAATGCGCATCATGTGCCATCAGCTCCCCCATTAACGCCTCAACCAGCAACATCGCCCCTACCTTCCCACTCAACGTTCCGGCATTAAGAGGACCTTCCGGTCGCGCCGCCACCAGCAACATATCCGCCAGATTGCCCATCGGGCTGCGCAGCGTATTACTTAGCATCAGCACCTGAGCTTTGCGCTTCTTCGCCACATTGACCACATGCATCAGATCTTTGGTGGAACCGGAAGCAGAGATCGCGATGACCAAATCACCTTCACCCAGGGTCGAAGCATTCATGGCCGCACGATGCATATCACCAAACAGCTGCGCGGATTTGCCCAGCCGTAGTAGACGATAATGCAAATATTCGCCGGTTATCGCGCTGGCAGCCACGCCATAGATTTGGATAGAACGCGCCTGATGCACCGCCGCACCTGCCTGCTGTAAGACCTCGCGATCAATAAATTTTCCGGTATCGCGCAGCGCCTGCACCGACTCTTCCACCAGCGCATCAACCGGATCGCCCGTTGCTGCCAGCGTGGGCTGACTCTGCTGCACATCCAGCGCCAGCGCCATCTTAAATTCGGTGTAGCCTTTGCAACTAAGGTTGCGGCACAAGCGCGTCACGCTGGCTTCGCTGGTGTCCGTCTCTTTCGCCAATTCGGTAATGGTGAGATACAGCACTCTCTGCGGTTCGGTCAGGATGAAGTCGCCCAGCTTTTGCAGCGCAGGACTGTAGCCCGGCAAGCCCTGCTTCAGATGCAGCAAAATATTTCCATTGTCCGTCATGACACCTCTCCATTAGCCAATATTGATGGCGCTTAGTGTGCGTAAAGGCCCTGATTTGTGCCAGCAGAATTGATTATAAGTGAAAGCTATCACACTAATGGTAGTTATTTTCATCAAATGAAGTATGTTGTGATAATAATTTTTACCACAACAATCATTCGGGGATGAAAATTTATGTCAATGTTCAGTGGCGCTTCCTCTGGAAGCTGGTTTGAAAAAGCGCAACGTTTTGGAAAATCCTTTATGTTGCCGATCGCGGTATTACCTGCCGCCGGCTTGCTGTTGGGCATTGGCGGCGCGTTATCCAATCCCAACACGGTAAAAGCTTATCCCTTCCTGGACATCGCCTGGTTGCAAGGTGTCTTTACCATCATGGCCAGCGCCGGTTCAGTGGTATTCGCCAACCTTGCGGTGCTGTTTGCGGTCGGCGTGGCGGTAGGACTCGCTAAAAGTGATAAGGGTACGGCTGGGCTGGCCTCGTTACTGGCCTATTTAGTGATGAATGCCACCATCAACTCACTGCTGACGCTCACCGGCGTGCTGGCCAGCAGTAATCTCAGTGCCGTGGGTCAAGGCATGGCGCTCGGCATTCAAACGCTGGAAACCGGCGTGTTTGGTGGTGTTGTGATCGGGCTGGTCACCGCGTTACTGCACAACCGCTATAACAAAATTGCCCTGCCACAATTTCTCGGCTTCTTTGGTGGCTCACGCTTCGTCCCGATTATTAGCTCGTTTGTGGCGATTATCGTTGGCGCGGCAATGACCATCGTCTGGCCGCATTTTCAGAAATTGATATTCGGTATGGGTGGACTGGTCGATGCCACGGGGTATTTCGGCACCTTCATATACGGCTTTGTGTTGCGCATGCTCGGCCCGTTTGGTCTGCATCACATCTTCTATCTGCCTTTCTGGACTACCGCTTTGGGCGGCAGTGAAATGGTCAATGGTCATCTGGTTGAAGGCACTCAGCGCATTTTCTTCGCTCAGTTGGCCGATCCCAATACGCAGCAGTTTTATCTGGGGACGGCGCGCTTTATGTCGGGCCGCTTTATCACCATGATGTTTGGCCTGATCGGGGCTTGTCTGGCGATGTATCACACTGCCAAACCCGAGAACCGCAAACGTGTGGCCGGTTTGTTATTATCCGCCGCCCTCACCTCATTTCTGACTGGGATCACCGAACCGATTGAGTTCTCGTTCCTGTTTGTGGCGCCAGTGTTATATGTGATTCACGCGCTGTTCGATGGCCTGGCCTTTATGATCGCCCACATCCTGCACATCACCATTGGACAGACCTTCTCCGGCGGTTTAATCGATTTCATTCTGTTCGGTGTATTGCAGGGTGAAGCGAAAACCCACTGGATGTATGTGCCCCTGGTCGGCGTGCCATGGTTCCTGCTGTATTACTTTACCTTCCGCCTGCTGATCACTCGATTCAATTTCAAAACGCCAGGCCGTGAAGATGTCAGCATCGATACCTTGCCAGTTGCCGCTGGCGAACGCCCTTTGCAGGTGATTAAAGCGCTGGGCGGTAAAGACAATATTGCCGAACTTGACTGCTGCGCCACACGTTTGCGTATCACACTAAACGACAGTTCTAAACTTAATGAGGCCGCATTGAAGGCCACGGGCGCTCGCGCGGTTATCCAGCGTGGCAACGGCGTACAGGTGATCTATGGCCCGCACGTCACCATTATCAAAAATGAAGTTGAGGAGTTACTCGCGCTATGAAAGCAAACATGCTGGAGCAAATTAAAGGGAAACTGGTGGTGTCTTGTCAGGCACTGGAAAATGAACCCCTGCACAGCGCCTATATCATGTCGCGTATGGCATTAGCCGCGAAGCAAGGTGGCGCGTCGGCAATCCGCGCCAACAGTCTGATCGATGTAGAGCAGATTATGCAAACCGTGGATTTGCCCATTATCGCCATTATCAAACGAGATTATTCAGGCAGTGATGTATATATCACTGCCACGCTCAAAGAGGTCGATGAATTGATGGCGGCGAATCCAGCGATGATCGCGCTGGACGCCACGCAACATCAGAGGCCTGGCGAACTGCAGTTGCCGCAGTTGGTGGCGGCGATTCGTCAACGCTATCCGCAGTTATTGCTGATGGCAGATATCGCGACAGTTGATGAGGCGTTGCTGGCGGATGAACTCGGCTTCGACTGCGTAGGTACTACGCTGCATGGCTACACGGCGGAAACGCGCGGAAAGTATCTGGCGGCAAATGATTTTCACTTTCTGCGTGAAGTATTAACAGCAGTGAAGGTGCCAGTGATTGCAGAAGGCAATGTGGAAACACCTGAGATGGCGGCGCAGTGTTTAAAACTGGGCGCGCATGCTGTGGTGGTCGGTGGCGCGATAACCCGTCCTCAGCAAATAACGCAGCGTTTTGTCAACGCAATCAGCTAATACGTTTTATTAGGCCTTAAATAGCAAAGCCGCCCGAAGGCAGCCTTAACGCTGAAGCGGAAACTGAACTTATTTGTACAGTTCTGCCGTCATGTGCACACGGTTGTTGGTGTTCGCTTCAGTGATTTTATACTGTGCGCCCTGCTGGTGAGCGACTGCGGCAACTTTCGCTTCGGCACCGTCAAGAGTTGATGACTCAACGGAGATGCTCTGGGCAAAGCTGGCAGCAGACATCAGTGAAAGAGCGGCGGCAGCGGCGATGGTCAGTGTTTTGATGGTTTTCATGGTCTTATTCCTTTGGGTTGTGAGTGAAGGCTGTGTGCCTTCGATGAAAACAATAATACCCTACGTTACCATTACCATATTAACTATTAGTGCGATTATGATGATCCAACTAATCATACACGGAGTTACTGTCACATCGACTGTCATAATGATCAGGATGTTATCCACATTTCAGGTGAAAAGACCGCGCGCTAACCTGTGGATAAATCATCTCTCACCGCCAACCACGCCAGCTACACTGCCGTGGTTACTTTTCGTACGAGCTTGCGCCTGATTGCTCACTCATCTCCTGTTACGCCTAACGGATCAAATCGTTACCGATTACGGTTAGTGTGGTTTCATACCGAATCCTCTTTCTCAACCACCAGTACCCGCGCGGCGCCCTGCGGATGGGCAACATGCTCGGTTCCCACACTGGCAAAGAAAATATCACCGACATTCAACATCACTTTCTGTACTTCGCCCTGCTCGCGGTAATGCATTTCTACTGCACCATCCAACACCACAAAGACCTCTTCGCCGTCGTTGATGTGCCAGCGATAAGGTTTATCAGTCCAATGCAGTCTGACGCTGGTACCGTCGAAATTGGCAATATCAACGGCATCCCAGGCTTTGGCTGGAGTAAAGTTTTTACTGATGATGGTTTTCATGCGCATCCTGAATGATTGAGATTGCGCACTATATTAACGGTAAGCCGTCGATGAATGAGGACATGCATCGACCCTTTTCGGACAGATTAATCCCTCACCACGGCGAACTTACGCAAAGCAACAATATTCATCACGGCCAGTATTGCTGCGGCAATAAAGGTCATCGCCACCTGGCCGGGAATATAAGCCATAAAGGCCGCGAGAAATTGCCCGGCAAAGATTGCCATCGATAAACGCGCCAGTTGACGTCCACGCTCATGCGGTTGGCTGGTTTCAACCGTCATATGGTTGACCAGAGGCACTGACAGGCCAAATCCCATGCCTAACAGGATGCCGCCCG
Source organism: Pantoea sp. ME81 (assembly GCF_903970985.1). Taxonomy (NCBI): domain Bacteria; kingdom Pseudomonadati; phylum Pseudomonadota; class Gammaproteobacteria; order Enterobacterales; family Erwiniaceae; genus Pantoea; species Pantoea sp. ME81. The sequence continues at coordinate 4,746 of NZ_CAJCKS010000244.1, forward strand.
GCAGGCACAGCAGCATGTCCGGTGCAGCAGCAAACTCCAGGTGTGCCAACATATAACAAACGAACGCCATGATCAGGGTTGGATAAGGACCAAATTGCAGTGCCACATGCGGCATCAACGCTGCAGCCAACACGGCCACCAGCGAAACGAATGACAGAAAATACCCGATATGAGCGGCATTAACGCCCAACGCGGCAAAGCGTTGTGGCAGCATGATGATGGCGGTAAAGAAACACATCATGGAGCAGATGGCCGCCAGCAATACCGGACGCAATGCCCGATCGCTGTTGGTTGCGCCTTCATCCCTGGTTTCAGTGGCGATTTGCTGTTGCGGACGTGGAATCAAAATGACCACCAATGCGAGCAGCAACCAGGAGAAAAGATAGAGTGCATAGGGATAGCGCCAACTCAAGGAAGCCAGAATCCCGCCAATAAATAAAAACACCACTCCACCAAGTTCGATAGCCATGCCCTGACGCGCCATCATTTTAAGTCGTGCTTCAGCCTGATAAAAACTGGCAATTAAACTGGTTCCAGCCGACATCACTACGGCGGTAAAACAGCCTAATAGGACACGATCAATGATCTGCAGGGGTGCGCCGGGTAACCAGGCACCCGCCACGCCCAATCCGCCGTAACAGAAAAGCCCCACAAGAAGCATGGGGTAAGCGCCATAACGGTCTATCGCTCGTCCGGCAAAGGGCCCTGCCACCACTACGCCCAATGCAGGCAGCGTCACCAGCCAGTTAGCCAGATGTGAGACTCCTAATTGCGCAGCAATCTCACTCAATCCCGGTACGATAACGCAGCCCACCATGATGGTCAGGCAACTCACCGCCAATAACGTCATTGCCGCTGCAGGCTTTAATACAGTCATGAATACACCTATCCGCATAATGGGTTTATTATCCACATA
>NZ_CAJCKS010000245.1:0-5650 GCF_903970985.1 Pantoea sp. ME81
CTCTACATCCCTGACGGCGTATGGCAGGGCCAGCTTTATCCACAGGGTTCCGGGGCGGATATGCACCCCGGATGTGGACAAGACGAAAAGGACGTTGCTGAGCGCCTCATTGATGCCTCCTGCGGCGGGGGAATAAAAACCGTGCGGTCTGCGGCCGGTGCCGTGACTTCACTTTAGCCCGGCGGCTGCGTGTTCAAGAGACCGCTTCGCTCACCGCCCTTGTATATTTCATGCTGAACCAGGATGAATCTAAACTTATCCTGTTTTTTTACTAATGCTGCAGCACGATCTCCGTCCTGGGATTACGAAGCCCGCGGGTGAGCACTATGCGCAGCATTACTTTCAGCTATAACCCGAACAATTGCCTAGCGCATCTAAAGCCCGTATCTGCAAGGCAGGGAGAACTGAAATGAGCGATAAAACAACCGTTGGTATTGACGTTTCAAAGTTCGCTTTAGATGTCTGGATCGACACCAGTGAGCGACTGATACATCTGGAGAACTCCGCTTCCGGCATCGCGCAACTACTGAATGAATTCGAAGGACTTCACATATCAGGCGTTATCATGGAGGCCACAAGCCGGTATCACTCTCTGGCTGAATCAATGCTGATTTCTGCAGGTTTGCCTGTCGCCGTCATTAATCCACGACAGATAAAGAATTTTGCCCGGGCAATGGGCAAGGTAGCAAAAAGCGACCCCATTGATGCCAGGATAATCTGTGAGTATGGTCGTCGTATGAAACCGGAGTTTCGACCTGTCAGGGATAAAGGACTTCAGGATATGGCACTGCTCCTGACGCGGCGGCGTCAGTTGGTACAGAATCGTGTCATGGAAATCACCAGGCTTCAGGAGAAAAGCGGCGCCTGGATTGAGAAGGGCATTATGGATCATATTACCTGGCTGAATGTGCAGATCGATGCGCTAGATAATGAAATAAAGGACCAGCTGAATCAGAATGCTGCGTTATCTCCAAAACGAAAAATACTTGAAAAAGTTAAGGGTATCGGGCCGGTAACTCAGGCTGCGATACTGAGTCAGCTTCCGGAGCTGGGACATCTTAATCGCAGGCAGATTTCGGCCTTGGTTGGCGTATGTCCCTATGACAGGGACAGCGGGCAGCTTCGTGGTAAAAGGGCTATCTGGGGCGGCAGGTCTGGTCTGCGCGCAACACTCTATATGGCAATGCTTTCAGCGGTTCGATATAACCCCCGAATTAAAGATTTTTACACGTCGCTTGTTGCACGCGGAAAACCCAAAAAAGTGGCTATAACTGACTGTATCAGAAAGTTTATTACGATACTGAATGCGATGTTCCGTGATCAAAAGGACTGGGTATATAGCTGAAGGATTAGTGTACGGCCTTGGGTGAAACATACGATAAGCCTCCGGACTAAATCTGAACGAGGTAATGGTCCGTTTTGTGCCCAGGCTGTGTGAAAACTCTGACCTAAAACTGAAGTGCGCGCATCTACGCAAAATTTGGAATTAATCGACAGGTTAGTGAGCCAAATTTTACGTATGAGCGATGTTTTCAACCCTGTTTTACACAGATTAAGCGACCAAAACAGTTTTCACACAGTCTGTGCCAGAAGCGGACTGACATCGTCGCAAATCATTGGCCGGCGAGTTACAAGCAGCGCGGCTTTTCTCTGTACGTATGTATTTGCCTTTTTCCTCGCCTTCCAGACATTGAGTGCAGACTGAAAGCTGCGCTCACAGGCCCGGAAGACGTTGGGTGACACCTGCAGTTTTGGCAAATTCCTCGAGCCTGAGAGAATGAGACGGCCCGCCTGTAACCGCTACCACCAAGCTCTGAACCCGAGAATAACGGCCGCATAGAGGCTTATTGCGATTATGCTGATGCAGGTCCCGCAGGTAATAGGTCTTGCCGATTTACCGGTGCCCAGGTAGTGCGTTTCTAGCACAATTATATTGGCCGCGGGGGGCAGCAGGCAGAACAGATACAATGTCGCCGGATTCTCTGCGATGAGCCTGACATCGAGTGAACTTGCCAGGAGGAGGAGCAGCGAAACCAGAACGGCCATTACGACAGACTTGAGCAGAAACGGTTTAATCTCCCGCAGGAGACCGCTTGCCGAGAGCCTGATTTTCGACAGCCAGATCCCCAGCACCGCCATACCCAGAAAGCTCATCATAAACTTCGAAACGCTATAGAGTTCAGTCCCCCACCGGCTGACATTCTGACCGAAAGGAATCAGCATGGCGCCGGCAAATAAGGCCAGCACAGGGGGTGTCTGAACCAGTTTCAGAAGATTAAACCGGCTGCCTGACAGCATACCTGCACCCACTGAATTCCCCACGATGGAGCTGCCGACGTAGGCGGCAATGATGATAGTAGAAGCATCATTGCCAAACAGTGCACTGGCAACAGGCAGCCCCAGCCACCCAATGTTGAGATAGCTGAAGCACAGGCTTTTCACCGGATCACGCATAATCCGCTGGCAAACTACCAGCATGGCCAGCATACACATCGCTGTTGCAACAATGATGGTACTCATGCTGCCAAAGCGGGTGGATATGTTGAAAATGATCACAACAGGTATCGCGATACGCGTTAATACCCACGATGCCGTCGTTTTGAAATCCAGCGCGATTTTGCCCACGAGCCAGCCAGCGAAAAGATAAATCAGGGGAAAGAAAATACTCACGATTCTTCCTCTGTGTTTGCCGAACAGAATTCCAGGACCCACTGTTTGGCCCAAGTCTCCGCACAGCGTGCGTTAAACCAGAAGGCATTGGTCGAGAACAGGCTTCCTTTACTGAGCGGCCCGATATTAAACAGGCCATTCACCTTACGGTTATTAACCTGACACTGGAAAGTCAGCGGGTCGGTATTGATGCCGCCACAGGGATGTCCTTCAATAAGCGACTGCCTCAGCAGGTCCTGTAACAATGGCTGTGTCGTTTGGCCAATATCAAGCCTGCCTCCCGTTGCATCCCAAAAATGACGGAATGAAATCGTTTCTGATCGGGTTTGCAACACAAAACGGCTGTCAGTGTGTTTCGGAGCAGCAAGCGCCTGATGAAACCTAACCCTCCCATGAGCAGAAGCCTCGATCAGTTCACCAAACACCTCCTGAGGTACCGGATGGCGCCAGGCGGCCCAGACCGCACCGTACATTTTCATAAATCGCAGCTTTTGTTCGGATGTGAATGCGTTCCAGAGCTTGTGCATATACGGCCGCGTTGAAACCAGAACATCCTGCCAGGGCAGATCACAGTTCTCTGCACGCGTAAGCAGCATGCGGAAATACTCGGTCTGCCGCTCCTCACGTAACAGCTTCATAGCAGGCCGGAATTCCCCTTTTTCTCTGAGAAGGTAAAACTCTTTTCGAAGGAGGCGGGAGAAGACGTTCAGCATGTCTTCACTTTTCGCAGTGGCAGACATGATGTTACGCCAGGTCAGGTGAACGGGTGTATATCGGTTACTGCTTGTCAGGCAGGTCGGAACATAACCGCTGCGTGAAAAGAGATGGATTTTCACCTGACTTTTGCCGAACGCATAGCGAAACGCATCAACGGCCGTGAGACCGCTACCGGCGATGAGCAGCGGCTCAGACGAAGACTGATCGAACTGCGTATAATGCGAAATAAAACCGGGCTTTCCCATGAACGCCGGAAAGGCGTTTTCAGATAATGCCCCCAGGCACATCACAACGTTACGGGCGAAGATTGAGTTACCGCTGTCATCACACAGGGAGAACGATGCTCCCTGTTTCCTGATACTTATCACGCTGTGGTGGAATTCATCAATTTTCAGTATCCCAGCCTGCTTAACGTCACGGTAAGTCTGGCGGATAAAATCTGAGTATCTGAGGCGCGATGGCCAGTGTTCACGGGAGTTAAAGGTGGAATACAACCAGTGACCAAACACTTCCGGTTCAGTTGCCGTCACCGACATCAGCCCCGGCGGGGTATTGACCTTGTGTATGGCATCAGCATCACCAAAGGCTTTTCCTTTTGCAAAGCTGGTAGGGGGGTTGAAAACGGCAATTCGCGGCTGAGCCGTTCTGATGTTATAAATTTCATCCTGTAGCTGGCTAAGTAAACTGGTTCCTGTCGCCCCAAGCCCTACAACTGCAACGTCATACATGACCAATACATCCTGTTAATCATTTGAATTGCTTATATAACAGCAACAACAGGTAAGCGTAAATAAATATCATTTAACGTAAAGCTATATATATAGATATCATAAGCACTTGATATAAATCATAATAAAAGCAGCACAGAAAGTAACGACTGTAATGATCTGTTATTTTGGAGTTTCGCATTGCGTCCGTTATTGATAAATTTTAATTCTTGAATGAGTTCCTCCACTCGGCCTCATAGCCAGCGACTCAATGCCATTAGTGTGCTTTCGAGGTCAACGTCACGCGATTAAAAGCGCAGTTGAACTGAAAAAGCGGATTGTAGTCTTCGCTCTGGATCCTGCCGGTTAACAGAACCTTTCTTCAATGCGATATCATCAGAGTATGCCGGGAAAACTGAGGGATGTACGCCAGCCAAAGTGGTGAAGCCGGTGGTGAGTTTATGGTCGCTCTGTAAGATTGCCTTCTGCGTGCCATTGGCCTGATGCTCAGCCATGTTGATTCAGCACAGCAATACGTCAGCACCACCGAACCTGGACTGCCAGGGTTCACCATCAAACCCCAGTCGGCAGGCCGAAACGCGGATCTTTGTGGTTCGGCTTAGCTTGTCAGCCAGGGCTGAAGACCCGACTTGCCGGAGAGCCGGTATTAATCAGGGAGTAGTTGAGAATAATGACCGCTTTGTGCCCAGGCTGGGTGAAAACGCTGACCTAGAACTGAAGTGCGCGCGTCTTCGCAAAATCTGGGAATGCTCGACTGGTAAGCTGAGCCAAATTTCGCGTATAAGCGCAGTTTTCAGCACTGATTTCCGTAGTTGAGGCGACCAAAACGGTTTTCACACAGCCTGAGCGGTACGCGGACGCGCGGCGTGAAGATGGGGGCCAAAACAGCATCAGGCCGGAGCTGTATACTGCGGGTTTCACTGGACACTCCCGTCAGCTGATTTGGTGAAAAGGGTGAGTGCCTTATGTAAGTCGTGCATAAAATCCTCCTCCAATAATGCTGTTTATACGCACAGTATTATTGAGCAGGATTTATCTGGCAAGAGCAAGCCGGGCCGCTCAGCCCGGAAACGGACTTATGTGGCTGAGCGCAGGGAAAAAATATTTTCAGCTGGCTGCATCCTGAGCATCTATGCTGACAGCGGGCCCGGGATGCGTACGGATGCGTTCTCAGGCTGTACATCAGCAGCCTAGCTTTCCGCGGCCGGGCTCCTTTACCTTTCTTAACTCTGGAACCGGAGCGTAAGCAGTCTTTGCGGACATCGGTGACGTGACGCTTCCCCGACACGGCTGTTCGTTCCTCGCGCTGCTGCGGTACGCCTCAGCCTTATCTGCGGCGAGCGTAGCGGGCTGACATTTAACGGCCGGTATTTTTTTCGCGACCCGTTGTGCAGAACTGACGGGCCGTTCTAATCTGGAAGAAACGCCTTTTAACCTCCGGGGCAAACTATGGATGACCACACCTCACCCGCACGCTTTCTTGCTTATCTTCTGACTGAGTACGATGTCTCCGTGACGCAGCTTTGTGACCACAG
>NZ_CAJCKS010000246.1:0-5629 GCF_903970985.1 Pantoea sp. ME81
CTGAAGAGCCGATCGAATACCGGCTGAAAGCCATTTTGCATTTCAGCATCGGCCTCATCGCTGCGCCACGGCTTGTGGGCTACGCCGCCCATTGCCACGCGACCAGACCCGTCTGGCCGGAAGACGGCTGCCACCGACACCAGTGCAAACGCGTACGATGCCCGGTCCCGCACCTTGCGGTACAGGTGGACGCCTTCCACAGGCGGAGGCAGTACTACGCTGACAATCAGCTCCCCCGGCTGCAGCACGGTTTCAATATGCGGCGTGCTGCCGGGGGAGGGATAAAGATCGCTCATCTCGATACGACGTACGTTGCCGTCAGCGCTGACGGTTTCAATTTCCGCCCCGAGCAGCTGCATCGCCACGGCCATATCGCTGGGATGGGTTGCGATACAGTCATCGCTTCCACCCACGACCGCGTGCTGCCTGCTGTAACCCTGAATGGCCGCACAGCCGGTGGCGGGTGCACGTTTATTACAGGGCTGGTTCACGTCATAGAAATAGGGGCAGCGCGTACGCTGGAGAAGGTTTCCGGCCGTTGTCGCCTGATTGCGAAGCTGCCCGGAGGCACCGGCCAGCAGCGCTCTCGACAGAACGGCGTAATCCCTGCGAATACGGATGTCTGCGGCGAGGTCCGTGTTGCGAACCAGCGCCCCGATGCGCAGCCCTCCCTCAGGGAGGGCTTCAATCTGATCGAGCTCCAGAGCGTTCACATCAATCAGATGCCCGGGCGTCTCAATTCCCAGCTTCATCAGATCCAGAAGATTGGTGCCGCCAGCAATAAATCGGCAACCGGGGTGCTTCTGTGCGCTCAGCGCGGCTTCCGCAGGCGTGCTGACGCGTTCATAGGTAAAGGCTTTCATGATCCCTTCCTCCCCGCGTACTCCTGAAGAGCAGCAATAATATTGGCGTAGGCCCCGCAGCGGCAGATATTGCCGCTCATCCTTTCACGCAGTTCTGCTTCATTTACCTCAGAGCGGGAGGCCAGATCCTGCGTGACGTGACTTGGCACACCCGCTTCAATTTCACTGAGCATCGCAACCGAGGAACATATCTGGCCCGGCGTGCAGTAGCCGCACTGGTAGCCATCATGCCGGATGAAAGCAGACTGCAGAGGATGAAGATTGTCTGGCGTGCCCAGCCCCTCAATGGTGGTGATCTCTGCTTCCTGCTGCATTACGGCAAGCGTAAGGCAGGCGTTGATGCGTCTGCCGTTTGCAATGACAGTGCAGGCGCCACACTGGCCGTGATCGCATCCTTTCTTGGTACCGGTGAGCTTCAGATGCTCCCGCAGCGCATCAAGTAACGTGGTGCGCATATCGACCTCAAGCTCATGATGTGTGCCATTCACATTCAACGTGATATGAGCGTAGTGCGGAGTCGCTATCTCGTTTTCGTTAATGCTGACGGATTGAGATGAGAGCTCAGTTGGCCGGGAAAGTTGCGTTGGACTGGATTCGTGCGGATTCTGGTCGGGAGGATTGCTCATGACATGTCTCCGGTTAAACGAACGGATGCTCACAATAAAGATATTCAGTTTGTAAGGTTTTTAATCATGTTTAAGCATAGACGCCCTGTGGCGGAACATATTTGGGTCCTACAGCGCGACGCAAAAGTGGAGGTGCCCAATCTGCATATATGCCGTTCACGTTTTGAAGGTTATTGCCAGGAAATGACCTGCTGTGTTTCTGGGATATGATTTGCTCGCCCGCCGGTGGGTGACTTACACCTGCATTTATTTCTCTGACTGAAAATCTGATGAGGGTAGCGATGTCCGTCTGGACTGCAGTGAACACCGGGTTCTGAGATCCGGGGAATTTGCCGGTTACCTGTCTTTATCTGATATAAATCACGCAGAGCGGGATGAAATGCCCTCACGCAACAACAAACCCAGCAACTGGCTTACCGTCACGGTGATGGCAATCGCTGTGGCATGCATATCATGGCTGAATGTAAACGCGATATCTCATTTGATCCGGGCTCTGAACATAAAATTTTTTTCACTGGTATACGCCCGTTACGTGAAATTCAGGGCTGGAGAGGTTACGATCCAGGTCAGGCTGGCTTCAGGTTACCTGCACGTTGAAGGCACGCGGACTGATTAATAATAATATGGCCCCGATTACTGATGAATACCTCAAACCTTTATGTCGATCACCTGGCATGGTGTGGACTGATTGCGCTGAATTTGGCTCGCCAGGCCGGAACAGTCAGTTCCGCCGCGCAGGAAAACCTCTTTTTATGCCGGTGGCTGGCAACAGCTAAGAAGAAGCGCCTTTTCCGGCGCGAACTGGCAAATGATATCCGCTGGCTTCTCAAAGAAGGCAGGGAGAAAGGGCTTCGGGCCGACCTCCCGGGAAAACTTGAATATCTCTGGCGGGCGAGTATCGGTGACTTACTGACGCAAAATGACCTGTTCCGTCTTCAGCATATATTGCATGCGATCACCCTCACCGGGATTAATTACGGCATTCTGACCGAAACGGAATGGGAAGGTCGCCACGCAGTCAAACTGAACCCGAAAGTTCCTGGGCTGTATGTCAGAAAAAGCGATTTGCAAGCCGGTTTCGATGATGAGGGATGTCAGTTAAAACCGCTTGCCGTGCGCATCACAGCCGATCTTTCCGGAGTCGATGCTCTGCTTTTGCGTGCGGGATGGAAACGTAATGCAGACCTCAAAGATCCCTTACTGCATAACCTTACGAGCGATATTCAGAAAGCCTGAGGTTCACTCAGGCTACCCAATTTTATTTTTAACCTTGACGTTTTTGAAAACTCCGCGTTAGGCCAGTCGCCGCATCGATTCACATTTTCTGGCAGGAAATCACCATTCAGTATGCCAGGGGCGATGCCGTTTTCACGGTTTATCCGCAATCCCACAAAGTGTATAGAACGCCAAGACTCTCGCGGTACACCACGAGTCTGATACGCACTTCACCAGTTTCCGCCAGCGTGTACCGTTCGCCGGGCAAACATCATGAAAAATCTGTAAATGTGAACCCTGACAGGAAATCCTTCCAGAGTTTGCCATACTTATTAGTATCAAATTCTAAAATGGATTGCGCAAAAGCAGCCCGTGAATTAACTGAGGAGACCGACATGAACGAAGATCGTATCAGCGGAAACTGGAAGCAGTTCAAAGGAAAAGTTAAAGAGCAGTGGGGCAAGCTTACCGATGACGACATGGACGTGGCGGAAGGAAAGCGTGACCAGCTGGTTGGCCGTATCCAGGAACGTTACGGTTACGGTAAGGAACAGGCTGAAAAAGAGCTGAAGGACTGGGAAGACTCCAACCACTTTAAGTGGTAGCTCCTTAGACCAAATCAGAAAACCGGCTCTGTGCCGGTTTTTTTACGAGAAGGGATCGCTGATTCCTTCAGCCAGTCTGTGAAATAAGGAAAGGGCCGCGTCGGCCGGTGTAGAAATGGAAAAGAATTCATTCTTTCTGAAATCCCGTGTCATCAGCTCTCTTTTAGACAAGTCTAAATAAGCGCTCAGAAGCTCTGTTTTCCATACCATCCAATCGACATTACCGCTGACGCGTATGGAACTCTGCGTTCAGCCAGTAGGCAAAGGTCTTGATCCTGCTGGCGAACGCGACTATGTCACCCCGTGGGCGATAACTGATGGCCAGCAAGAAGTCCATCTCTTCAGCCAGTGCCGGATAACGTGCATTAAAATTTTCACAGTGCTCTTCGAGCGAAACAGGCCAGTCCTGATCGCTTTCTTCCCGGAGTATATTTGTTGCCCGTATGGCTTTGCGTGCAGCGGCCCGCTGAAGCGCATGCCTTTCTGATGGCTCGAGAGAGGGCTTCATGCGGGATACATAGCTATTCAGCACTGATAAGAAATCGCCGTTAACGGCAACCGCAATGTCCTTTGAGGGCCTGAAGGATTCAAACCGTTCGCGCAGGTCTTTACCATAGACGCAGACGCAGTGGTGCTTCAGCCAGTAGCCCCAGAGATTCTTATTCGCAGGCAGCAATACCGCATCCAGCGTACCCGGGTCGATATCGATTTTACTGACGACAGTATGGGCCATTTCAAGGCTGGATTTGACCTCCACCAATTTACGGGCGGTTTCACCATCCAGTTCCTGGGTGAAAATCACGGTAAGATCGAGATCTGAGTGGTTTTCTGTTGCCCGGCCTACGGCAACACTGCCATATACGTAAATGCTGTGGACCAGGTTCGGCACCGCAGTGGTAAGGCGTTTTACACTGTCACTAACAAGCTGCGAGAAGGCGGGCTGAACTTCCCTGAACTCAGGCTGGCAGATGAATCCGTTTTTATCGACGGCCATTACATTTTCTTCATGTCGGGCTTGAGGCTGCCGGATATACCCCGTCAGCACTAAGGTAAAACTATTCTACCAGCAGCCCGAACAGACTTCAGGTCAGATGCGCAGCGTTCAATACTCTTGTGACGCTCAGACCTGAAAAAGCGTATCCCATCCAATGTGATAATCAGACACTCTCAGGGCTTAACACTGAGACAGCGATGCGCAGTCGGTGTCAGATGACCACAGACCTCGTCAGGAAACCGGGTCTGATACCGGCGACATGCATTACATTGCGGCCGGGTTCAGCGCCCATATCCACAAATCCAGCGCATGCCCTGAGGGTTCACCTTCAGTAGGCAACAGCGATGCTATCGCAGGCCCTGGAAGACATCACTAACGATCGCGAGGATATCCGCACTACCTGTCATGTTCCCGACAAACTTTGATGAAGACACGCGTATGGGTGACAGCATTCATGAGGCATTATCGATCCTGCTTCTGGAGTTACGTGCTCTGGCGTCTGCCGTAATATGGCAAAGAACGGGGGAAAGGAGCTTCTAACAAAAAGATATTTTTACTAAGCTCTCTGTTATTAAAGCATCCTTTAATAAGCCATGGCATAATTTAAAAGTATTTTAATAACGTTAATGGCAGTGAAAGGATTTTTTATGAAACGTGCATCCGGGCACCTCATTACAACGACCAGCTATGAAGAGACAGTCAGTGCATTTATGCCGGCCCCCTTACCACCCACGGCGCCAGAACTTGATCCTGCGTCTTTCACTGAGCTGAATGAAAAGGCGGAAAAGTCACTGGCCCGGCTTTCTGGCATGTCAGGGCTGGTTTCGTCAAGCGAGTGGCTCGTCTACAGTGCTATTCGCAAGGAAGCTCTGCTGACTTCACAGCTGGAGGGTACTCAGGCAACTCTGACAGATATTTTTGATGAAGAAGCCGGACTGGCCGTCACGAATGTTGACGACGTTGAAGAGGTCACAAACTACCTGCGAGCCTATAAATTCGTTCACGATGAAATGAATTCTCCGTCGGGGCTGCCCGTTTGCGTCCGCCTGCTAAAGAATGCTCATGAGGTGCTCTTATCTGGCGCCCGGGGTGCCGCAAAACAGCCTGGGGAGGTAAGAACGACGCAGAACTGGATCGGCGGCACAAGGCCGGGCAACGCATCTTATGTTCCGCCGCCTCCTGAGAACGTCGGGGACTTACTGTCTGATCTGGAGAAGTTCATCCATGCGCCCGATCATTCTCTTCCGCCTCTTGTCCGGATAGCACTTGTGCACGCTCAGTTTGAAACCATCCACCCGTTTCTGGACGGTAACGGACGTATCGGAC
>NZ_CAJCKS010000247.1:0-5566 GCF_903970985.1 Pantoea sp. ME81
TCCGCGCTTTCCGTGCTATCTGGTGCCGCGCAGTAACGGCCATTTCATGCTGGGTGCCACGATGGTGGAAAGTGACGATGACAGCGCGATCAGCGCACGCGCCTTGATGGAACTGCTCAGCGCGGCATACGCCATTCATCCTGCTCTTGCCGAAGCCCGCGTGGTGGAAAGCGGCAGCGGTTTACGTCCTGCTTATCCGGCCAACCTGCCGGAAATCCATTATCAAAACGACACTTACTATCTTAACGGCATGTATCGCCACGGTTTTCTGCTGGCGCCAATGATGGCAGAACAACTGATGCAGCGCCTTTTCGGGGAACAATCCTATGAATATTCAGCTTAACGGCCGTGCGATTCGCACTGAGGCCAGCACGCTCAGCGAATTGCTGATCGAGCAGCAAATTGATGCCGCCTGCGTTGCCAGCGCTTTCAACGGCAACTTTGTGCCTAAAAGTCAGTACAGCAGCCAGCAGCTGGAAGAGGGCTGTCAGTTGGAAGTCTTGTCCCCGATGCAGGGAGGTTGAAACATGTTTTACGATTTCACTCCCCAGTCACGTTTTCTGCTTGGCACCGCGGGCTATCCATCACCGGCGATTCTGCAACAGGCCATTGCCGCCTCTGGCACGGAAATCATCACCGTCAGTTTGCGTCGTGAAGGCGCGGCGGGTGCGGCTTTTCGCGAGCTGCTGACCGGGCTGGACATTCGCGTGCTACCGAATACCGCAGGCTGCCACACGGTGAAAGAGGCGGTGACCACCGCGCAGATGGCGCGCGAGCTGTTTAATACCTCGTGGATCAAACTGGAGGTAATTGGTCATGCCGACACGCTCCAACCCGATCCTTTTGCGCTGGTTGAAGCGGCACGCATCCTGTGTGCGGATGGTTTTCAGGTCTTCCCGTACACCACCGAAGATTTGATCGTCGGTGAGAAGCTGCTGGAAGCCGGTTGTGAACTGCTGATGCCGTGGGGCGCACCCATCGGCTCCGGGCAGGGCCTGCGCAACATTGAAGGATTACGCGCGATGCGGGCATGGTTCAGCGACATCCCGTTGATAATTGATGCAGGCATCGGTGCGCCATCACAGGCCGCACAGGCGATGGAGATGGGCTTCGATGGCATCCTGCTCAATACCGCCGTGGCGAAAGCCGGCGATCCGGTTGGCATGGCGAACGGTTTCCGTCTGGCGATTGAAGCGGGGCAGGCCGCACGCAGTGCTGGTTTGATGGAGAAGCGCGATATGGCGGCAGCTTCAACACCGATCTTCGGTCTGGCGAGTTTGAGTTAAGGAGCCACCATGGATCGCTATCAACGGCAGATGATGCTGCCGGAAATCGGTGTCGAAGGTCAGCAAAAGCTGGCGGATGCGCGCGTCCTGGTGGTGGGGGCGGGCGGATTGGGTGCCACGTTGTTGCCGCAGCTGGTTGGCGCAGGCGTCGGTTTTATCCGCCTGTGTGACGACGATGAAGTGGCCTTACACAATCTTCATCGCCAGACGCTGTTTACGATGCAGGACATCGGTCACAGTAAGGCAGCACGTGCGCAACAGGCGCTGTTGCAACGTAATCCCGAGGTGCAGATAGAGGTGGTGCCACGGGCTATCGGCGCCAGCGATCTGCCGCACCTCCTCACGGATATCGATCTGGTGATTGATGCCGCTGATAACTTCGCGGTGACCTATCAACTCTCCGACGCCTGTCTGGCAACGCAGATTCCTTTGATCAGTGCATCAGTATTAGGTCGTCAGGGCTACGTCGGTGGCTTCTGCGGCAGCGCGCCGAGCTATCGGGCACTGTTTCCACGCTTACCCGCCTCCGCAGCCAACTGCAACACCGCAGGCGTGATGGGACCGGCAGTGGCGACTTTGGGTGCAATGCAGGCTCAGATGGCACTCAGCGTGCTGTTGGATCTGCAACCTTCACCCCTCGGCAGTGTGATCAACTGTGACTTCATCAACTGGCATATGCGCGCATTTCGTTTTGACGGCGCGGAAGAGCCAGAAAACAGCGTGCCCTTTATCGATGAGCAACTGCTGACGAAAGATGATTACATTGTCGAGTTGCGCGCGGTGGAAGAAGCCCCCGTCAGCGTAGCGAACATCGTCGAACGCATTCTGCCGCACGCCATAGTCGATTGGCAGCCGCCGCAGGATCGGCGCATCGTGCTGGTATGTGCCAGCGGCATTCGCGCGGCGCAGGCGGCCTCGGTGTTGGAAGCGCGAGGGTTTACCCGTCTGGCAATGTTGGCGGCAAAGCGACTATGAATCCGATCGGATTTAATGACATCACCTTTAGCTGGGGCGAACAGGCGCTGTGCCAGCAACTCAATCTGCAACTGCGCGGCGGTAAAACCACGGTGCTATTAGGGCGCAGCGGCATTGGGAAAAGCACCTTATTGCGGCTGGTGGCGGGTTTGCTGCAGCCGCAACAGGGCGATATCAGCGGGTTGCCGGGCAACGTGGCGTGGATGGGGCAACAGGATCTGTTGTATCCGTGGCTGACGGTGCTGGAAAACGTGATGCTTTCCGCTCGGCTCAACGGTGAAAAACCGGACCGCGCGCGTGCGTTGGCGCTGCTTGAGCAGGTGAAGCTGAGTGAGGTGGCGCAAGCCTCACCGGATAAGCTTTCAGGCGGGATGCGGCAGCGTGTGGCACTGGCACGTACACTGTATGCCCAACGCGAAGTGGTGCTGATGGATGAGCCCTTCGCCACGCTGGATGTGATGACCAAACTCAGTCTGCAAACCCTGACTGCCACGCTGCTCAAGGGCAAAACGGTGCTGCTGGTTACGCACGATCCGCTCGAAGCCTGCCGTATGGCCGATGACATCGTGCTGTTGCATGGCCAGCCGTTAGCGGTTGAAAGCTGGCCGGTGCCTGCGGGTGATGCTCCCCGATCCCTTGATGATCCTCGCCTGCTACAGGCGCAGGGCGAACTCTTTTCCCGACTGAATCAAGATGAAAAAACTGTTTAGCGCGATCTATCTGATCGCGGTGCTGCTGTGTGGCTGGCTGCTGGCGCGGCACCATGGCGTGCCTGACTTTTTGCTGCCTTCGCCACTGGCGGTGTTGGAGGCATTATGGCTGCATCGCCAGCTGCTGGCGCATCACGCGTTGTTTACCCTGGCAGAGATTGTGCTGGCGTTGCTGCTGGGCGTTGGGACGGGCGTGACGCTGGCGGTCCTGATGGCAGGCAGCCAGACGCTGCGTCGCGTGCTGTTTCCGCTCGTGACCGCCAGCCAGGCGATTCCGGTGTTTGCGCTGGCGCCACTGCTGGTGTTGTGGCTGGGATTTGGCATCGCCTCCAAGGTGGTAGTCGCGGCGTTAATCGTTTTCTTCCCGCTGTGTCTGTCGCTATTTGATGGCCTGTGCCGTACGCCCTCCGGCTGGCTGGAACTGGCGGGTACGCTGAATCCTTCACGTGCGCGGATTTTTTGGCACGTGCGCTGGCCCGCAGCGCTCCCGCAGTTCTTTTCCGGTTTGCAGATGGCGGTGGTGCTGGCCCCGATTGGGGTGGTGATTGGCGAATGGGTCGGTGCCAGCGAAGGGCTGGGCTATCTGATGATGCAATCCAACGCCCGCCTGGAAACCGCCACCAGTTTTGCTGCTTTATTGTTGTTATTGATGCTGGCGCTGCTGCTCTCCGGCGGCGTCGCGTTGCTGCGTAAAAAATTCCTCTGGCACTCAACATAAGGACGTCCCTTGAACACCATACGTACCGCGATTACCGCTTTGCTGCTGCTGGCAACCACCAGCGCACACGCCGAACAGAAGGTCCGCTTGCTGCTCGACTGGTTTGTAAACCCCAACCATGCAGCCATTTTTGCCGCGCAGTACAGCGGCGCTTTCAAGAAGGAAGGGCTGGATGTCGAGATGATCGCCCCGGCTGATTCGGCGTCGGTGCCGCTGCTGCTGGCGGCAGGCAAGGCCGATCTGGCAATCAGCTATCAGCCACAGCTTTACACGCTGGTGGAGAAGGACGTTCCGGTGATGCGTGTCGGCACGCTGATTGGTCAGCCGCTGAATACGCTGACCACCGTGTCCAGCGATATCCATTCACTTAAAGATTTAGCGGGTAAAACGCTGGGTTACGCGGTGCCAGGATCGGAAGATGTGGCGATCCGCAATATGCTGAAATCGCAGGGCGTGGATGTCAATTCGGTGAAATTAATTAGCCTAAATATGGATTCCACTTCGGCGCTGCTGACGCACAAAATCGATGGCGCGATGACCATTTTCCGCAATTACGAGCTGATCGATTTGCAGGATAAGGGCGCGAAGCCGGTAGTGTTTAAACCCGAAGATTATGGTGTGCCCGCTTATGATGAGCTGATCATTCTGGCGAACAACAAGAGCGCCGCCCAGGACAAGCGTATTCCGGCATTCTTACGCGGTCTGGACGCGGGTGTGGTGTGGTTGCGTGCGCATCCGGAAGAAGCCTGGAAGGCGTTTATTAAGCAGTATCCTGAGCTGAACACCAAACTCAATCATCAGGCATGGGAAGCGACATTGCCGCTGTTTGATGGGCACAGCGCCACCTTTGATAAAGCAAGGTATCAGGCGTTTGGTGAATATATGAAAGCCAACGGGCTGATCAAAGATGTGGCGCCGATGACACGTTATTCTTTGGAGCAGTAACCGGTGTGCGGGCTGGCTAATTCGCTGGCCCGCAACACACTTTCACCTTCCATCCTTTATGCTCTAACCTGCAGAACGCAGAACGCAGAACGCAGAACGCAGAACGCAGAACGCAGAACGCAACCACTAGCCCATTCGGCATGACCACTCAATCTTCATCCGCGCTCCAGCATCAAATTTCACCAATCACCAACCCTCAACCACTCCTCGGCAACCTTCCTCGGCCCTGGCCACCAAATCCTCTTGCACCCCATCTTTATTTTGATAATGATATCCATTCTCAATTATCAAGTGATGGATAACCTGATGCGTCTGCCCGTTCTGGCTTTACTCTTCTGCCTCATTTCCGTGTTTAACCAGGCTACCGCCGCTGAAGATTCAGCCAGCTGGCCTCGCACCATACCCACTCCGCAAGGCCCGTTCACCTTACAGCAGCCACCGCAGCGCATTGTCTCCACCAGCGTGACGTTGAGCGGCACCTTACTGGCGATTAACGCGCCGCTGATTGGGTCTGGCGCCACCAGCCGCAACAGCAGTGTGTCCGATGCCCAGGGCTTCTTTACCCAGTGGGGGGAGGTCGCCAAAGCACGTCACGTCAAGCCGCTCTATGTTTCCCAGCCTAACGCGGAAGCGATAGCCGCGGAGGCACCAGACCTGATCGTTATCGCGGCGACCGGTGGGGACTCTGCGCTGAAACTCTACGATCAGCTGAAAACCATCGCGCCCGTGCTGGTGGTTGATTACGGCGATAAGAGCTGGCAGGCGCTGGCGTTGCAGCTTGGCAATATCACCGGTCACGAAGCGGAGGCGAAACAGGTGATTGCTAAGTTTGACCAACGCGTCGAGACACTGCGCAGCAAAATTACCCTGCCGCCACAGCCCACCTCGGCGATTGTCTATTACGAAGATGGGCGCGGCATGAATGTGTGGAC
>NZ_CAJCKS010000248.1:0-5524 GCF_903970985.1 Pantoea sp. ME81
ATCAGCAAGCCACTCAGGGCAACACGGCGTTTATCGTCTTCCCGGTTGCGGTACTGCTGGCGTTCCTGGTGCTGGCGGCATTGTATGAGAGCTGGACGCTGCCGCTGGCGGTGATCCTGATTGTGCCGGTCACCATGCTGTCCGCGCTGGTTGGCGTGTGGCTCACCGGCGGCGATAACAACGTGTTTGTGCAGGTCGGGCTGGTGGTACTGATGGGGCTGGCGTGTAAGAACGCCATTCTGATCGTCGAATTCGCCCGTGAGCTGGAGATGCAGGGCAAAGGAATTGTCGAGTCGGCGCTGGAAGCCTGCCGCCTGCGTCTGCGCCCGATCGTGATGACTTCGATTGCCTTTATTGCCGGTACCGTTCCGCTAATTCTGGGTGAAGGTGCCGGTGCCGAAGTGCGTGGTGTCACCGGGATTACCGTGTTCTCGGGCATGCTGGGCGTGACGCTGTTTGGTCTGTTCCTGACGCCAGTGTTCTATGTGACGTTACGTAAACTGGTGACGCGAAAGCAGCCGGATGCGGAAGTGCAGACGGTGTAAATCTGTTTTAGGGTAAATTGCGGCGGCCAGAGATGGCCGCCTTTTTTATAAGGGGACGAAGAGCTGGAAGCAGGCACCCGGCGCGGGTTTCAGGGCAATGTCGCCGCGATGCAATTGCAGCATGCGACGAACGATGACCAGCCCCAATCCTCCATTATCGCGACGATCCGGATCGATGATTGAGGGACGTTCAAACAGGGTCTGACTGACTTCCGGTGAGATACCTGGGCCGTTGTCTTCCAGCTCCATCATCACGTTCTCCCCTTCCAGCCACAGACGCAGGGTAATGTTTCCACCCGACGGCGTATGACGGATGGCATTATCCACCAGGTTGGTCAGAACACGCTCTATCATCGACATATCCGCGTCGATCATGGGCAAACCCGACGCGATATCAACCGACAAATTCAGGCGGGATTTCTCCAACGCCAGCTCAAATTTCTGTATCACGTCCTGAACCAAATCCGGCAGCGAAAACCGTTCGTACTGTGGCGTGACGACACCATGTTCCAGCCGCGCTAACTCAAACAGCTGCTGCGCGAGCATGCCGACCTTTTCACTTTGCGTCAGGGCAATCTGTAAATATCGGCTGCGCTCCGCTTCGGTCAAGCTGCCAGCTTTCACTGCCAGCGTCTCCAGATAACCCTGAATCGACATCAGCGGCGTGCGCAAGTCATGCGAAATGTTAGCGACAAACTCACGACGCTGCTGGTCTTTCAGCTCAAGCGTTTGTACCTGAGCGTCAATACGCTGCGCCATATCGATAAAGGCGTTTTGCAACTGCGCCACTTCATCCTGTTGCGGGGAATGAGGTAGCGCGGCAAGGCGTTGTAGCGCATCCGCACCCGCTGTCACCTTTTGTGTCAGCTGTCGCACCGGTCTTGTGACCCAATAATAGGCGGCCGCACCCGCCATCAATCCAAGCAGGACGATAACCACCACCGACCAAAGCATGGCGCTGCGCAGCACGGACATTTTAACGCCTTGCTGCAGATGTTGATAATTCTCTCCCTGCAAAATCACATAGAGATAACCCACCGTTCTGTTGCCTTCCAGAATAGGCGCAGCACTGAACACTTTGAGCGCGGAAGGTGAACGAGGATCGTCACCATACACCGGCAGTGGCGCCCCATTCAGCCACTTTTGCAGTGGACGCACGTCGACCCGATCGCGATGGACATGGCCGACTGGCGCATCATTGGCCAGGATCTGTCCTTGCGCATCCAGCAGGTAAACTTCAACGCTCGGGTTGTAGGACATCATCTGGCCGAACAGCTGCTTGAGTGCCGGAGCATCGGTGTTTCCGGCACTCATCAATGCGCTACTTTTGGCAATAGAAGCGGCCAGATTTCGCGATAAATTCTGCATCATGGCATCGCTGTATTGCTGGCGGTTGTTGTCCTGAATCAACAGGATCAGCGCACTACTGATCAGTAGCATCAGGGCAAAGACCAGCGTCAAACGCTGAGTGAGTGACAGACGTTTCATGTAACCTGATCTCCCTCACCCGGCACCACGAATTTGTAGCCCTGTCCCCACACCGTAAGAATCCAACGTGGCTCAGCTGGCGTCGCTTCAATTTTGAGGCGTAATCGGTTGATATGGGTGTTAACCGTGTGCTCATAACCTTCGTGCTGGTAGCCCCACACCAGATTCAGCAAGCTAAGTCGCGAAAAGACCTTTCCTGGATGACGGGCAAAATGGTAGAGCAACTCGAATTCACGAGGCGTCAGCTCAATTAGCGTCTGCGCCAGCCGAACCTCTCGGGCAACCGGATCAATACTCAGGCTGCCAAGACGCAGGTTTCCCGCATCCTGACGTAAATTTTGGCTCATCGCTTCCTGGCGGCGGAAAAGTGCTTTAACGCGCGCCACCAGCTCCAGCATCGAGAAGGGTTTGGTCAAATAGTCATCAGCGCCCAGTTCCAACCCCAGTACGCGATGCACTTCACTGGCGCGAGCGCTGATCATTACAATCGGCGTGTAGTGCGGCATATTGCGTGCACGACGACACAGTTCCAGCCCATCAACACCAGGCAACATAATGTCAAAAATCAAGGCATCCCAACGCTGGCTTTCCAGCAGCTGACTGCCACTATCACCATCCGCAGCATGCGTAATATCAAAGCCCTCGTCACGCAGATGAATGTGCAACAGCTCGGCAATATTGCCATCGTCTTCAACGATTAAGATCTTCTTCGCCATGTTGACCGCCTCAATGAACATCCTTTAAATCTTATACAGAATTGCCCCCCGGAGTTATCACATTTTGTTTAACTCTGCGTGAGGACTCTGTGATCAATATCGGCGCAAAGTCTCTTCATTCCAGACAGCATAGCAATATGCAGAGGTGCAGAATGAAATGTGCTCCCGATAAAAAGGTTCATCCGTTGTGGTTGAGATTGACTCACTGGATCAATGCCGTTGCGATGACATTAATGATTCTCAGTGGCTGGCGGATTTATAACGCGTCTCCTTTATTTCCATTTGATTTTCCCAATAGCTATACCCTGGGAGGATGGCTGGGTGGTGCACTGCAATGGCATTTTGCGGCAATGTGGCTTTTTGCCGGTAATGGCGTGCTCTATCTGACGCTGAATCTCCTAAGCGGACGTTTTCGCCAACGTTTTCTGCCCTTAAGCATGACTCAATTAGTAAAAGATGGCCTATCTGCATTTAAAGGACATCTTAGCCATCACGATTTACGCCAATATAATATGGTGCAAAAATTTGCGTATTTGCTGGTGGTCATTGATGGCATGTTATTAGCCTTTTCAGGGTTAGTCTTGTGGAAGTCGGTGCAATTTCCGTTTTTGCGAGAAGTATTGGGCGGCTATGACACGGCTCGCTTCATTCACTTTTTTGCCATGGCCTTTTTATGTGCCTTTGTTGTTATCCATCTGATCATGGTGGCACTGGTACCTAAAACATTATCATTGATGACACGCGGACGCTAAAAATGACGATGAAAAAGATTGAACGTCCCAGCAGTGAAACTGACGCCCTATTAAAAGACGCCACCACGATTCTGGCGAAAAAAATGTCTGGCCATTCACGACGTCAATTTCTGCGCATGGGCTTGAGTGCGGGCGGTGTGGCGTTACTCACCGGATGCGACATCGACAATAATCCTGACATCGAAAACATTTTAAGCCGTATGTCACGTTTTAATGACCGTATTCAGGGATGGTTATTCAGCGGTTATCAAATGGCGCCCGAATATACCCTGAAAGATATTACGCGGCCCTTCCCGTTTAATGCCTTTTACGGTGAAGAGGATATTCCGCAGGTCAACGGTGATGATTACCAGTTGCAACTGAACGGACTGATACGTGATAAACGCAGCTGGCGACTGCCTGAGTTATATAAATTATCTCAGCATGAACAAATCACCCGCCATATTTGTGTAGAAGGATGGAGTGCCATTGGCCGCTGGGGCGGCGTTCGATTCAGCGACTTCCTGCAACTGATTGGGGCTGACACCAAAGCGAAATATGTCAGTTTTCGCTGTGCCGATGATTATTACACCAGCATTGATATGGCGACGGCATTGCACCCGCAAACCTTATTAGCACTGAGTTGGGATGGTCGGATATTACCGCCGGAATACGGTTATCCCATGAAATTACGGATTCCGACCAAACTGGGCTACAAAAACCCCAAGCATATTATTTCAATTGAAATCACCAACCGCTTTACCGGTGGCTACTGGGAAGACCAGGGCTATAACTGGTTTGGCGGCAGTTAATCTCCCCAAAACCCTGTAAGGAAATGAAGATGAAAAAGATTATTGCAACTGTATTCGCTGGCGCACTATTGATGGCTTTCTCTGGCGCTTATGCTGCTGACAATATGGCCAAAGATGGTATGCAGAATGAAAGCGGTATGTCGCACGACGGCATGAAAAAAGACCACATGAAAAAACCGATGAAGAAACATGACAGCATGAAGAAAGATGGCATGTCTAAAGATGTCATGGCTAAAGACGGTATGGCGAAGGATGAGATGTCTAAGGACGGGATGTCTAAGTAACAGTGTCGGTTACCGGGCGTATGCCCGGTAACTGTATTACTGATATCAGCGGGATTTTTTACAAAGGTCTTCGATTTCGAGATCGGGCAGTTCATCGCAGCTACTGGTGTCGTGTTTTTTCAGCTCAGCCAGTGCGTCAGCCACCGTACGCGTCTCCAGCACTTTCAACGAGGCTTCTTCCGCCTCTTCAGCAATCGATTTGAAGTACCAGCACAGGTTGGCACTCACCAGACAACGCGGTGCGACATCAGGGCGTGAAGCCCAGAGCTTTTTGTCTTCAATTACAGAGGTATAAATATCGCGCAGCGTGATCTCTGCGGCCGGACGACCGAGGTGAATCGAACCAGTACGGCCAAGCGTAGAGACAATGATGCCATCGCGAGTTAACGGAACCATCAGTTTCCGAATGAAACTGGGGTTCGCTTCAAGACCATACGCCAAAATAGCACTGGTCGAGCGTTTGCCCAGTTGCTCCGCCATCGCTACGCTCAAAACCATCTGCAAAGCTGTCGGGAAGCGATAATCAAGCATTTCTGTATCCTGAGTTGCGGTTTATCTTATTGTTTTTTTGCCGCGGCAGTGAGTAATCAATGAGCAATAAATATAACAAACACTGTTGCTTTTTAGAAGCGAGCTGCTGTGATCAAGGCACGTATTCATCATTTGATCAGGCAGAAGCGCACAGGCTGCTTAGTTTACGGCTCCCTTTTGCGGTTGCGGATTGGGCGCGGGCAATTTCTGCTTTAGCACGCCCACCAGCACCACATTCACTAACGCCAACAGGCACAACAGCCACAATGTGGCATTCGCCCCGAGCTGCTGAAAAACATATCCCCCTACCAGCGGCGTTAATGCCTGACCAATCAGTGCAGGACGCGCCATGCGCCCTACCACAATGGCGTAGGCATCTGGTTTGACCATGACCAGCGGTAAAGTCCCCCGCACTAT
>NZ_CAJCKS010000249.1:0-5463 GCF_903970985.1 Pantoea sp. ME81
CATGATAAACAAGAACTGGTACCCGTTTAATATTTAGGTGATGCTATGCCGTACTGCACTTAAAAACAAGGTTAAAACCGATGCACACATCGCAACTTCAACGCGCGGGACTGGTGGTCCTGCTGGCAGGGCAACTGCTGCCCATGATCGATTTTTCCATTGTCAACGTGGCGCTGGATGCCATGGCGCATACGTTGCGCGCCACATCGATTGAGCTGGCGCTGATTGTCGCCGTGTACGGCATTGCTTTCGCCATCTGCCTGGCGATGGGCGGACGCCTGGGGGATAACTACGGACGTCGTCGGATATTCCTGGCGGGAGTATGGATCTTTGGTATTGCATCTTTATTATGCGGCATCGCGAACAGCGTCGGTCTGTTGATGTTTGCCCGCGCACTGCAGGGTGTCGGCGCGGCTTTCATCGTGCCGCAAATCCTCGCCACTATGCATGTCACCATGAAGGGCAGGGAGCACGCACGCGCCATTGGTCTCTACGGCGGCATTGGTGGGCTGGCCTTTATCATCGGCCAGGTGTTAGGTGGATTCCTGATCAAAGCGGATATCGGCGGCTACGGCTGGCGCAGCGTGTTCCTGATCAACCTGCCGATTTGCCTGTTTGTGCTGATCACCGCGCGACGTTTTGTGCCTGAAACCCACAATCATCAGCGCGTGCCGGTGGATGTCAGCGGCACCTTGCTGCTTGCAGGCGCGATTGGCTGTTTGATGCTAGCGCTGGCGCTCGGTCCGCTGCTGCACTGGTCATGGCCGTGCATTCTGCTGCTGGTGCTGTTCCCGGTGTTATTGCATCGCCTGCGTCAGAGTTCACTGCGTCTGGAAGCAGAAGGCGGTTCGCCGTTGCTGCCCCCTTCGCTGCTGCGTCTGCCAAGCGTTCGTTTTGGTTTAACCCTGGCGGTGCTGTTCTTCTCCTGCTGGAGCGGCTTTATGTTCGCGGTAGCGCTGACGCTGCAGTCAGGCATTGGCTTAACTGCATTTCAGTCAGGAAACGCGTTTATCGCACTGGGCGCTGCCTACTTTATCGGTGCGATGCGTTCAACGCGCATGGTGGAACGCTTTGGTAAACGCACCACGTTACTGACCGGTTGCGGCATCCAGATGGTCGGTTTGATTGCACTGATCGGGACTTTCCAGTTTGCCTGGCCTGATGTTGGCGTCTTTACCCTGATGCCCGCCACCATCCTGATTGGCTTCGGTCAGTCGTTTATTGTCAGCACCTTCTATCGCATTGGCATGAGCGGTGTACCGCATCATCAGGCGGGCGCGGGCAGTGCGGTGTTATCCACCGTACAGCAATCGGCACTCGGTTTGGGTCCGATGCTGCTCGGAGGCGTTTTCACTCAGATTAACATGCATGGTAATCACCTGGCGGCCATCTCCGGCACCCTGGGCGTGGAGCT
This sequence comes from Pantoea sp. ME81, assembly GCF_903970985.1. Lineage (NCBI taxonomy): Bacteria > Pseudomonadati > Pseudomonadota > Gammaproteobacteria > Enterobacterales > Erwiniaceae > Pantoea > Pantoea sp. ME81. Next base: position 1,415 of record NZ_CAJCKS010000249.1, read on the forward strand.
GTTAATGATGGTGACGCTGGTGATTCTGACCAGTCTGAACCGTCGTACTTTCCAGCCGGTGACGGCGGAAGGGTAATCCTTATGCTGTGATTTCTGCAGCGGCTTTTCAGCTTACTGTAAGGTAAGCGAAAATCCGTTGATTGCGCTGAATTTACCTTTGGCGCGGTGGTCTTTTTTCCGGAACATATCGCCGCAACTAACGGGCTGAACCGCGTGTTCAGCCCGTTTTTTTGTGGTGCGGCAGAAATGCGTTGAATGGAAAACGGCAGGCTCATAGCAGATGAAAAAGATGTTAACCGGGTTACTTTTCATGGTAACCACCACAGCCTTTGGTGCAGACGATTTCACCCTCAGGGATATTCACTTTGACGGCTTGCAACGCGTCGCACCGGGTGCAGCAATGCTGAGTATGCCCGTACGCGTGGGCGATCGCGTCACAGATGACGATATTCGTAACACCATTCGTGCGCTATTTGCCACTGGCAACTTTGAAGATGTGCAAGTGCTGCGCGATGGCGATGCGCTGCTCATTCGTGTGAAAGAACGGCCGGCCATTGCGAGCATTTCCTTCTCCGGCAACAAGGCAATCAAAGAAGATCAGCTGAAGCAAAATCTCGACGCCACCGGTGTGCGGGTCGGCGAAGCGCTGGATCGCACCACATTATCGGATATTGAAAAAGGGCTGGAAGATTTCTACTACAGCGCGGGTAAATACACTGCCAGCGTCAAAGCTGTGGTCACGCCGTTGCCACGCAATCGTGTCGATCTGAAGTTCGTGTTTACCGAAGGTGTATCCGCGAAGATTCAGCAGATCAATATTGTCGGCAATCATGCCTTCTCATCAGATGAACTCATCTCGCACTTCCAATTGCGTGATGATGTGCCGTGGTGGAATTTTATTGCCGATCAGAAATACCAGAAACAAAAACTGTCCGGCGATTTAGAAACACTGCGTAGCTATTATCTCGATCGCGGTTTTGCACGTTTTAATATTGATTCAACGCAAGTGAGTTTAACACCCGATAAGAAAAGTATTTATCTGACAGTCAATATTCATGAAGGCGATGTTTACCATATTTCCGATGTTATCCTGAACGGCGATATGGCGGGACATTCCGCCGAAATTGAGAAACTGGCCCATATACCGCCAGGGGCTTTATACAGCGGTGCCAAAATTACTGAGAACGAAGGCGCGATCAAAGCGCTGCTCGGTCGCTACGGCTATGCTTTCCCGCAAGTCAGTTCTCAGCCTGAAATTAACGATGCAGACAAAACCGTTAAACTGCATGTGAATGTTGAAGCAGGGCATCGTTTCTACGTGCGTCAGGTGAAGTTCAGCGGCAATGACACCTCGAAGGATTCGGTGTTACGTCGCGAAATGCGCCAGATGGAAGGGTCGTGGTTAGCCAGTGATGCGGTTGATCAAGGTAAGGCCCGTCTCAATCGTACCGGCTATTTCGAAAGCGTCGATGTTGATACCCAGCGTGTGCCCGGCAGCCCTGATCAGGTCGATGTGGTGTATAAGGTGAAAGAGCGTAACACCGGCACTTTCAACGTGGGTCTTGGGTACGGCACCGACAGCGGCATCAGTTACCAGCTTGGCGTCAGCCAGGATAACTGGATGGGTACCGGTAATACCGTGAGTTTTAGCGGTACCAAAAACAGTTATCAGACTTATGTTGAGATTGCCGCCACCAATCCATACTTCACCGTGGATGGCGTGAGCCTTGGCGGCAAGCTGTTCTACAACGACTACAGCGCCGAAGATAATGACCTGTCTGAATATACGCTGAAGAGTTTTGGTGCCAGCAGTACATTAAGCTTCCCGATCAGCGAAAACAGTAATCTGAGTTCAGGGCTGGATTACACCTACAACCGCGTCAGTAATATGGCACCGCAGGTCTCCATGTGGCGCTATCTGGGATCGCAGGGCATCCATCCGAAAGTCATCACCACTAATGAAGATGATGATGACGATTACGCCACCAGCGATGAGAAGTTTGTCGCTAATGACTTCTTCTGGAACATTGGCTGGAACTACAATTCGTTAGATCGCGGCTTCTTCCCAACCTCGGGGGTTTCAGCGGGTTTCAACACCAAAGTGACGATCCCGGGATCGACCAACAGCTATTACAAAAGTACGCTGAGTGCCAACGCATACTTACCGCTTAGCAGTGACCATCGCTGGGTGTTGATGGGCCGCACCAAAGCGGGCTATGCGGATGGGTTCGGTGGCAAAGAAGTGCCGTTCTACGACAACTTCTACGCCGGCGGCTCCAGCTCCGTGCGCGGATTCTCATCCAATACCATCGGTCCAAAAGCGGCTTATTACAGTTGCACCGGCAACGAAAGCAGCTATGGCAACTGTTCGGTGAATAAATCGGATGATGCGGTGGGTGGTAATGCGATGGCTGTGGCGAGCGCGGAGTTAATCGTCCCGACTCCATTTGTTAGCGATCGTTATGCGGATTCACTGCGCACCTCGTTCTTTGTCGATGCCGGTACCGTTTGGGATACCAAATGGGAAAATACCGCGGCAACCCGTGCGGCGGGCATTCCGGATTATGGTGATCCCAGTGAAATCCGTGTTTCCAGCGGTCTGGCATTACAATGGCAATCGCCGCTTGGTCCGCTGGTGTTCTCTTATGCCTTGCCGATCAAAAAATATGAAGGCGATAAGTCTGAGCAGTTCCAGTTTAATATCGGGAAAACCTGGTAGTGGTTATTTCTCTGTTAAAGAAAGAAGTAAGATTTACGTTATCTTTAAACAGAGAGAACAGAATAAAATAGCCGTTTGCGTAAAATAGTCAGGGTACGGTGCTTATGGAATGAGTGCCTGCCACCATCGTTGTTATGCATTTTCTATCAATATATTTCGCCACCCATTTGGGTGGCTTTTTTATATTATTTAACCTTCGCTCAGGCGTAATCCGCTTTCTGCATCAAACAGATGAATCTTCTCGGCGTTGAATCCAATACGAATCTGATCACCACTCACTGCAGCATGACGCCCGGCGATTTGCATATGCATGGCGTGACCGTGCCATTCAAGGTGCAACAACGTTGATTCACCGGTGATTTCAACCACTTTTACCGTGGCGAGCGCGCGCGTGTCAGCCTCTATGAGATCGTGAGGACGCACACCCAGCGTCACCTTTGCTCCATCACATTCACGTGCCGCCGCTTGCCAGCGCAGAGGTAGCGGTTGCCATAAATCCTGGCACTGCACACCCGGAATGCCATCGCGGGTAATCAATTGCGCCGGTAGCAGGTTCATCGGCGGCGAACCGATAAAACGCGCCACAAACGTGTCCGCTGGTCGGTCATAAATCGCCAGCGGTGCACCCTGCTGCACAATGCGACCCTCTTTCATCACCACAATCTGATCGGCCAGGGTCATGGCTTCAACCTGGTCGTGCGTGACATACACCATGGTGGTTTTGAAGCGTTGATGCAGGGATTTGATCTCCGCACGCAACTCCATCCTCAACTGTGCATCGAGGTTGGACAACGGCTCATCAAACAAGAACACCTGCGGATTGCGCACCATCGCGCGGCCCATCGCCACACGCTGGCGCTGCCCACCGGATAACGCACGCGGATAGCGCCCGAGCAGTTTATCAATGCCGAGAATCCCGGCGATGCGTTCGATTTTGCTCTGCTGCTCTTCGCGCTTCACTTTCTTCACCTGCATATGAAACGCGAGGTTCTCTGCCACCGTCAGATGCGGATAAAGCGCATAGCTTTGAAACACCATAGCGATATCACGATCGGCGGGATCGCGATCGTTGATTGCCACTTTATCCATCATGATTGCGCCATCCGACAGGCTCTCCAGCCCCGCCAGCAGACGCAATAAGGTGGATTTACCACAGCCGGACGGACCGACCAGTACGGTAAAACTGCCGTCGGGAATGGTAAGGTCGAGCGGATGCAGAACCGATTGTTTGCCGTAGCGCTTGGCCACTTTTACGAGTTCAACACTGGCCATGATTTAGCGCTCCTGTGCGGAAAGTTGCAGTTGATGCCAGTCGGGATAGCGACGTGGC
>NZ_CAJCKS010000250.1:0-5463 GCF_903970985.1 Pantoea sp. ME81
ACCCATCATGTATACCGGTTTGCGACCGATCTTATCGGATAACGCCCCCATCAGCGGAATGGCAAATACCTCGAGAATCACCGCTACGATCATGCTGTTCATCAGTATGCCGGCGTCGAGATTGTTGGCTTTGCCCCACGCCAGGATAATCACCGTGAAGAGGGCAAAGGCGCAAGCTTCAATTAATTTAGCCGCCACACCATTGATGACTAATTTCGGATTACCGCGAATCACTTCTTTTAACGGACGCGATTCGGCGGCCTTGGTTGCGCGAATGGCGGCGAACACTGGCGATTCATCGATGCGTAAACGAATAAACAAACCCACGATGACCAGCACTGCACTCAGTAAGAAGGGTACGCGCCAGCCCCAATGCATCATTTGTTCCGCGCTCAGGGAGGCATTAAGAATCGCGAACAGTGCCAGCGGCAGCAGGAACCCAACCGGCGCACCGATTTGTACCCAGCTGGCAAAAAAACCACGACGTGATGCTTGCGAATATTCTGCGGTCATCAGGACCGCGCCAGCTTGTTCGCCGCCCACGCCAAAACCTTGCAGCAGGCGAATAGCGATCAACAACACCGGTGCCCAGATGCCGATCTTTTCATAGGTTGGCAGCAAGCCAATACAAAAAGTACCGAGACCCACTATCAGGATGGTGGCCACCAGCGCTTTTTTACGTCCCACTTTGTCACCAATATGGCCAAAAACAATGCCGCCAATCGGCCGGGCGAGGAAGCCAACCGCATAAGTCGCAAATGCGGCAAGGGTGCTGATCAAAGGGTCGTGGCTGGGGAAGAACAGGTGGCCAAAAAACAGCACTGCAGCCGTACCATAGGCAAAGAAATCATAATATTCCGCGGCGGTGCCAATCGCCGAAGCACTGGCGACACGACGAATGAGTGAGGTGTGATTTCCCTGTGCCGTTTGGGTCTGAGTAGAAGTGGAAGATGCCATAGTCAAAATCCTGCAGGTTTATAATTTTAGGCTACCATACAAGGATGTTTGTTGGTTTGTTGCGCGAACGATCACAAATTTACGATGGCGCGAATTTACATCCTATCTTTGATTCCTGCCTTCGAGAATCGACAGCATATCAATTTTGAGTCAATTATTTCCGACCCGCTACAGCGCTGCGCTTATTAATCTTCATAACATTAACATTCAAAATAGAATGGATCTATTTCACTGGGAAATTGTTTTTTCTGTTATCTGCGAATATCGATAATGAGAAGATATAAACCTCAATAAACCCAGTAATGAATGGACTTTAAATTTAGACTAATGCATTGATATAAATGAAGATGAAGTCATTAAGTTATTCCGTGTTACCTGCTGATTTTCAAGGGTTAATTCTTAATTTGACTTAAGCCTACCTGTTCACCTTAACTCCAGCTAGACGTTTTCTTTACGAAATGATGAGATAACTCGACATAATAGGCTCTCCATTCTTGTTCTCACGTTTATTAAACCAATCGTCATGCGCGGTATTAGTTTTTGCCGCGCGAAAAATATTATTTTCTCTCTGGAGGAAAGGATGTTATTTAAATTAAAACCGCTGGTTATCAGTTTGCTGGCTGCACAAGGCATTATGATTCCTGCGATGCAAACCAATGCCGCCGTTATTCAACCCTTTGACCCTGCGAAAAATGACAACAAAGTGGGGGTGTTTTGCGTGTGCAACGGCAGCACACAATCGCTAACGGGGTTGCCGCAATTTACGCCGGGTAAAAGTGGCGAATTGCAGGTCTCCATTGGCGAGTTACAGGATCAAGGCCGGTTGGTGACAGATAACAACTTATTAGGAAAAGAGAGGTTGAGTCTGGGGGCGCAGGATTTCACGATCTCTGTGCCTAATGAGGATCACCGCTCTTACAGCAATTTCCAGACTTACAACACTGCCGCGTTAAGCAATCTCGCGCCGGTCGATAGCAGCACCCTGGTCACCGATTTCGAAGAGGTGAAGAATCAGCAGTACATTGATGCGCGTGTTGCCTCAGTGAGTAATGGCACTATCAACGTGCAACTAGGCACTGAGGGAGCCAGCACGGTGGCAAATGGTTGGGAGATGGCTGCAAAGCAGAGCCGCTTATTCACTGCCAGCAACAAAGGCAACATGAACTGGGATTCGGATAACCGCATCACTTTCACCGCCACGCAGATTCCTGCCGTGTCGCGGTGGGGTCTGAATGTGGACAATCTGGTGGCGTATAATGGCGCATTCAGTGTGACCAGCCTGTATGGCGACACCACCGACTTTAACGTGACGTCGTTGAGCGACCTGCAAAATTACAACGACTGGCTGATTGAGCAACTGCAGAATGGCCAAATTAGTTCCGCTGACTACAACAACGAATTTAATAAAGCAGTGACGCTCAGCAGTGGGCAGGTGGTGTGGGGAGTGAATACCCCGGATGACGATGAAGCCTTTCTGCCAATAGGCGAACGCGTGGTGCTCAGTGCTGACGGTGCCAATGCGCGTGCCACCATTGAGGCAGGAAAAACCCTTGAGGTCGCGAATGCCAATGGCGGGGCCATGCGTGCGGACAATGGCGCTACCGCAACCATAAACGGCAAGCTCGCCAGTACCGGCAGCGGAATCACCGATAATGATGCTCTGGTATTAACCAATGGCAGCAGCGGCATCAACAACGGTGTGATTAATAGCGGTTTCTTTAATAACGCCGATGGGAGTGGCATTGATAACAGCACGCTCGGCATTAACGGATTAGCGGTAAATGCCAGTGATAGTCACTTTATCAACAACGGCATTATCAACAGCGCGGGATCAGCCGTTGTGCTGGATAACAGCGAAGGGGTGAATAACGGCACCATCAATCTGGTCGGCGACAACGGCAGTGCAACAGCGGTGACGCTGAGCGGCGATGCGAGCACCTTTACTAACAACGGCACAATCTATCTTGGTCGTACGCCGCAAAATCATCCCGGTGATGCAACGTCTGACGTTATGCTGGATAGCGCCACCGGTATCCTTCAGTTGGGTCGCAACAGCGCAGTCAACAACGGCCACATCATCATGGATTCGGGCGTACAAAGCGGCGCGGCGATGAGCGTGTCTGGCGGCGCGGATGCCGTCACCCTGAATAATGGCGTCATTGATGTCAATGGTCGCGGCACTGGACTGGCGGTGATGGACTCTGGCAGCGGCGGTCAGGTGGGCAATGCCGGAGTGATTAACCTGAATGGCGATAACGGTACCGGCCTGTTGGTGACGGCGAATGACGGTGCTCTTTCGCACGCCTGGTCGAGTGGCCCAATCAATATTTCTGGCAATGCAAATGTCACAACAGGGACACGTAACACCGCAGTATGGGTGAAGGGTATCGATAGCGGCGTTGCTTCAGCAGATATCACCGGACCGATCACCTTAAACGGAGTTGGCGCGATTGGGATACGCGCGGAAGGCAATGCCACGGTGAATGTGTCGCAGGCGGCTCTACCCACGGGTAATAGCGGTGCCGATCAAATCACCTTTCTCGCTATGGGGCCGAACGCAAAAATTTTACTGCCCGAGAATGGCCACTACGGCGTAACGGGAGATAACGCATCCATCTTTCGTGTGCAGGATGGCGCGAGCTTTGATGGCAGTGGCATGACGTTAACTTCAAACGGCAACCTTTCCACCGCCGTCCTGGGCAGTGGTGATAACACCACGGTCAGCACTGGCAATGCCATCTTTAATCTCGGCGAAAATGGCATCGGGTTGCGTATTGAGGGTGCTGCGCAGGGCACGATTGACGCTGCAACCACCGTCAATATGAATGGCATACATAGCATCGTGGCACAGGTACAAGGCAATCGTACCGACCTCAATGGCAATATTACCAACTCCACAACGCTGCCTTACACCAACACGCTGCTGACTAACAATGCCAATATCTATGGCTCGCAGGATCGGCAGATTGGTTTTATTGCCAGTAGCTCTGGGCAGCTGATCAATAACGGTGATATCGCGCTGGAAGGCAGCAACACGGTGGGGATTGGCTCGCTCGGCGGGAATGCCACCAACAATGGCACTGTGTCGATCACGAATGGCAGTAGCGGGCTTTACACCGAGGGTTATACCTATTCGGTTGGCGCTCGTGCGACCAACAACGGCACGATCAATGTTTCCGCCGGCAATGCCAGCGTGACACAGCCTTCCGTGGGCGGCGTAGCTTTTGGGGACGCAGCTTATTTCTACCAAAATGGCACCATCAATCTGTACGGTGAACATGCGGTAGGCGCGCAGGCGGGCAATGGCGGAACGGTAGTGATTGGTGAAGGCAGTCAAATTGCATTCCATGCTGCCAATCAAATCGGTTATCAGGCGCTTGAAGGTTTGAGCAGTATTAGAAACAGCAGCAATTTGACCACGGATGCTGAGAATATCTCGTTATTCAGCGCTGGCAATTACGGCAATATTGATAACCAGGGCACCATCACCGTCAATGGCGACAACAGCCGCGCGGTGGCACTGACGGATGGCGGCCTTCTGGTCAACAGTGGTTCTATTTCTGCCTACAAAGGTGTGGCGTTGGATGCTTCGTCAGGAGCGTCAACTTATCGGCAGAGCAGCGGGCAAATTTATTCCGAAGGGACGGCTGCCATTCGTGTCGGCAATGGTGGCTCGCTTAGCATTATTGGTGATGGGCAAGGCGAACAGTACAACAGTTATAGCAGCAATATCTGGTCCAGCGGTGACGCAGACACGGTGTTGATTGATAACGGTGCCGCAGGATTTATCGCCGATCATGTGGAATTGAGTGGTGCCCGCAATCTTATTAATAACCGCGCTGAAACCAGCAATATTGCACTGAATTATGTGCGACTGGACGTCAATGGCGGTAATGGCATTCGCTCGGCAACGTCGTTCGGCTATGACGACCATGTTTATATCAACGTCAGCAGCAACAGCCTGACCAACGCGCCCGGCATCGGCTATCTGTTTGCTAATGAAGATGGTTCTGTCACCCACAACGATTTGACCCTCGGTCCCAATTACACCATTTTCCTTTCGGGTGCCAATACTACCGGCGTACGCGCTAATACGACCGGCAGAGTGATCAACGAAGGCTTTATCGGTGTGTATGACTTTAGTGGCGGATCGGCGATTGTCACTGACACCGCCAGTGAGGTGATTAACCGGGGCAGTATCGTCTCAAACAGTAAAGTCTCACCGGTGATTGATCTGCGCGGAGGGCAAACACTGTTTATCAACCAGGGGCAAATCAGCGCCACCTTCCCGGATATTGAGGTGGTGGCGGGCGGCGCGACCAACGACCGCATTGCACTGATGTCAGGCAGCGTGGTGGGGGATGTGAATACGGGGGCGGAGAGGGGCGGGGAGGGAGAAAGAGGGTGGCCGGGTGGAGAGGTGCGGGTGGGGCGTGTCCTTGCAACGCATAATCGGCAAAAGACGACCATTCGGCTAAACTTCTCTGTCACGGTTAGTTGAGGATT
>NZ_CAJCKS010000251.1:0-5299 GCF_903970985.1 Pantoea sp. ME81
CCGCGCAACACCTTCCAGTATTGCCCTGTCTCTTCATCTTTAATCACGCCGGACTCCGGTCCATGAGGGTCTTTAACCGGAGATTTTGCGTACCAGTCCGGATCATACCAGTCCATGACCCACTCTCTGCCGTTATCCGCCATGCCATACAGGCCTGCCGGAGACGGGGGAAATTTATCGACAGGTAAACTGAGAATCCCCGGGTCGATTCCAAAAGGCCGGGCTGCGAGTTCCCGATCTTCATAAGTACCAAAATTCTCCCCTAGCTCTGTTTCTCTGTTGACACGCAGGGAACCGTCATCCGTTGCGATACTGACGTACTTCCCCCGGCTTCTCGCGGCATACTCCCACTGTGCTTCTGTCGGGAGCGAGAAATTTAGCCCTGTCTGGTTCTTAAGCCACTGGCAGTACTTATCTGCATTGTGCCAGTTGATAATCGCCGGGCTGTTTTTTAACACCGTCATTTTAGCGAGTCTTTCATTCCTGTACTCTTTATTAAAGCTCTGCGCTGGCAACCCAGAAACTTCCAGGTAAAAATTATAGTCCTGATGCGTAATTTTGAATCTGGATATTGAGAAGGTTGATAGCTCAACTTCATGAGCTGGCTTATTGTTTTTATCTATAGTACAGAACGCCCCGCCGCTGCGCATTTCTGAACAAAAATCCCCCATCAGAAAGGTACCTGCCGGCATATAGACCATATCCGCTCTGACGCGGCTGATGAATATATCCAGCTCTTTATTCTGCTCTGCCGTGAGGGGCGAAGTGACCACCTTCTTATCATCACACCCTGAAAGGAGTATCAGGAGGAGAACAGCTAAGTTCTTTTTCATTTTCGGGCCGGCTCAAGGTTATATTTTGTGATGGCACTCTGTGGCGTCACATGACAGAGCGAGGCGTTCCAGGGTTTGTCTTCGCAATAAAAGAGGGCGTGTAGTTGGACTGCATCGGTTTTAGTCCGGCATCATTTCGGTTTATTGATTGTTAAACCACAGAGGCTAATTCAGCGGCGCCGACTCATTCACCACACAACGGGCAGTAATGCCGGCAGGGTAATCCGGTTCGGGAATTTTGTAACTGCGGCTGAACGTGAGACCGGACGGCCTTCCCGGTGATGGCCGGATGGCTCCGCGCAGCACCTTCAAATGTTGCCCGGTATCCTTACCTTTGATCACACCAGACTCGGGGCCCTGAGGGTCTTTAACCGGAGACTTTTTGTACCAGTCCGGATCATACCAGTCTATTACCCACTCCTTACCGTTTTCAGCCATACCATTGATGCCAGCCGGTGAAGGCGGGTATTTATCAACTGCAAATCTGACATAAAGAAAGTCGATCCCCAACTGACTAGCTATCTTATCTATATCTTCCTCTGTAGCAAAATTTTCACCGGCATTAGTCTTCCTGTCATAGCGCAGAGAGCCATCATCTGTGGCTATACTGATATACTGCCCTTTATTTCTGGCAGAATATTCCCACTGTGCTTCAGTCGGGAGTGAATAATTTAAACCAGTTTTCTCCCTGAGCCAGGAGCAGTAATTATCCGCCTCATACCAGTTAATAATCGCCGGTCCTTCTTTCATAGCCGTCATTGCAGACAGAGATTTATTTCTCCATGGCTTTTCAAAGTTCTGAGGAGGAAGCCCGCTTGTTTTTAGATAAAAACTATATTCTTCATGTGTAATTTTGTTCTTTGAAATTGAAAAGGCTGACAGTTCAACTTTGTGAGCTGGCTTATTATTCTTATCAATCGTGCAATAAGCCCCGCCATTACGCATCTCTGAGCAAAAGTCTCCCATCAGAAATGTCCCTGCCGGCATGTAGACCATGTCAGCTCTGACGCGACTGAGAAATACGTCCAGCTCTGTCTTCTGTTCTGCCGTCAGGGCCGGAGTGGCCACCTTTTTTTCGTCACACCCTGAAAGGACTATCAGGAGGAATACAGCTAAGTTCCGTTTCATTTTTGGACCGGCTCAAGGTTATGTGTTGTGATAGCACTCTGCGGCGTCAAATGACAGAGCGAGGCGTACCAGGGATTATCTTCGCAGTACAGGGCGTACTGCTTCGTACAGTTGGGCGCAAACGGGTAGCCGAAAGCCGGTTTTTCCTTTAAACGCCGATACACTTCGCGGAAGTCCTGCAGTTCCAGCTTCTGAATCAGGTCATTCAGCCGCTGGTCCTGGTTGATCCCAGTCTGCAGAAACGTGCGTATCAACTCTTCCTGACGTTTAATCAGGCGGGCCTGTGCCAGCGCTGAAGATGAAGCACCCGGGATTTTCTCCCCGCCATCCGTCATTCTTACCAGCACCTCGGCCCACTCGCGCCTTGTCTGGATGCTGCTTAAAATCGTCAGCACCGCTTTTTTACGCTCATGTCCCGTATCCGGAACAGGGAAAAGCCCATTTTCTGTGTTATCTACAAGAGAGGCTAAGGTATGATTACCTGGGTCAATACGGTCATATGCACCACTCTGAATCAGAAGGTGAAGTGCAATACCTTTTCCTTCCGGGGTGAAATGATAGACTTGTGAAGGGCGTTGATTAATAAAACTCGCAAACTTATTCCGTTTTGATGATGAGTCTACTTTTTTCGACATTTCATTAATGAAATCAGTGAAATCTCTCATCAGTTTGTCAACATCAGCTTCCATCGCTAAGAAATAGTTAGCGTAAATATATTCCCCACCCATTAAAATAATATAGGTCAGCGCCTTAAAAGCATCCTTAGCAAACACCTTAAAATAACGGTAATCCATACCGTACAGCTGGTAAACCGCCCAAACCGCAAACTCGGTAAACTGATGTGGTGTAACTTCTCCCTGCGCTGAGCCTTTAGCTCCGACTCCAAGGCAAACCCCGCCGGATATCCGGAATTTAAACTTCCCGTCTTCGAACCAGATCTCGTACTCCCCGGACCCGCCCAGCCCAGCCTGTAGCTCGCCCCCCGCAATAAATGCGGCAAAATCGGTGAACTTCCCCACCCTTTGGGCAGACGCCGCGGATTTAGGGCTGATACTCAGCACTTTGTCCAGCACCTTCGTGTCCGGTATCGACGCCTCCATGCCAAACGTGCGCAACATATCCGGCAGGTGGTCCACCAGAGACTCAAACGGCTTCAGCCACTGCAGCGCGCCGCCAAAGGTCCCGCCGGCGGATACACCCGCGAACAACTCTGCCTTGACCGACGTTGCGGCAGATGTCTCCTTTTCCGTATCAACCATGACCCCTTTCTGACGCTGTGCAAAGCGGGAGTATGGCGCGCGGACACCCATCAGCTTCTGCTGTCCGTCACTCACCACAAATTGCAGATTCCCTTCTATCTTCGCTGAGGCGCCTGCAAATCCCGTCAGTCCCGCATCAATCCTTGACCGCAGCACGCCCAGGTTCGCCTCTTTATTTTCATCGTTGATGATAAATTTCAACTGCCACCCGCCACGATCCGGCTGATAAAAGGTGGCTTTGACGTGCGCCTCTGCAAGCGTCAGCGTTGCTTCAGCCTCGCCGCTGATGCTTCCCGCATTTTCATTCCGGTTCCAGTCAAGCTGCGCACCCGCGTTAGAGGAAAAACGGAGAAACTGTGCGCCTGCGGAGACATCGATAACGCGCCCCTCTGCAGCATAGTCATCCTGCCCGTTCCAGGCCTCTGCCCACTCAGTCAGGCTGGCCTCATACGTTCCGTTCGCACCGAAGGCGGTGTTTCCTGAGGACATTTGCGTGAGCGACTCTCTGACCTTCTGAAAACGTTCCCGTATCGCTTTCGTGCTGATAGCAATGATGTTCCCGTCCTTATCACGCTGGTAAAAATCCTCTACACCCAGGTTGTTCAGGCTGATGACCGTCATCCTGCCCGAGAAAGCCTCGTAGTCCGTTTTCTTTATGTAACAATAGAACCGCCCGTAGATGCCCTTCTTCAGAGGCTCAAGAGGAATAAGTTCAACGAGGCCGGCATAACCCGCCTGCTCATCAAACTCCCCCACCTCCTTCTGCAGCGCCTCTGTCGCTTTTTCAGTCTCTATTTCCGTCGACACGACCGCATCGAAATAAGCCGGTAGCGCTTCCTGGCTGGCTATGTCATTACGCTTTTTATAATAAGCCTCAATCGCCGCTGAATGACGGACCCGTGCCTTTTCAAGCCTGTCCATCAACTCACTTAGCTTGCTGGTTAAATCATCAAACTCACCTGAATCAGATTCATCCAGGAAAATGACTTCCGTGGTTTCCGGTCGGAAATAGCACTGGCAGGAGGTGTGATGCGCATTAACAGTGTTACCGTCTTTTTTGCTCAGTGCATTTTCTGCCGCGGGAGGGTGTTTCGCGCTCATTGATTAAAGTCCCTTTATTCGTAATGCAGTGATATCGCGGCCTCGTTCAGGCCGTAGTGCGCTTGCGTATATCCCTGCTCGTCCGTCACGCCACGCAGGATTTGTCCGTCTGCGCTTTCAATTCGGTAAGGTATATAGGCTTTAGGCTGTTGTGTGGACTGATCCAGAACACGGAAGCGACCGTTCATCGTGTTCGTAAACTGCGGGTCGCTGACGGGAACGGCTGAAAGTGCAGTCTCCAGTGAGGCATTACCACCCCACGCAATATCTCCACTTTTAAGAGATATCCTCGAAGGAGCACCTATTTCTACGGATCCGTCTTTAATTTTTATATAGGCGCCACCTTTGCTGGTCAGGGTAATTCCCTGGCTGGCATTGAGGATTATTTCCCCGCTGATACTGTTAACCGCCAAATTTTTGTTTGCCTGAAGGCGCATGGCATCGGTTTGTGCCTGAATGTCGACATCGCCTTTTGCTGCATATACTTTTAGCCCCATCCGGTGCGCAAAAAGGCTGATGGCTTCTCCCGCTGCAACTGTGAAACGTTTCACAATACTCATATCGACATTTTTGCCTGCTGTTGCCGTCAGGCTTTGGCCTGAAGAGAGTTGAATATTGCTCGCCGTTGCTGCGGCTATGCCTGCGGGTGCAGATAGCAGAATTCCGGCATCTTTTAACTGATTAAGCGCTTCCGCTAATTTTTGTTGGGACTGAGCATCAGACTCAAGCGCACCGGATGTTTGAGCACTCTGTGCAAGCGCAGTGACCATCTGAAGCGCGCTCTGCAGTTCTGCAATTGCTGTATTCATATCCAGCATACTGCCCTGGGATTTTGGCTGTTTATCTGCGGAAATTAACACCCCTGCTCCGCCCCGAATCGCAATATGCTTGTCAGTCCGTAGTTCAGCCCCTTCACCGCGTAACTCCCGGGTTGCACTCACGTTATGCCCCAGATTCAGCTGCGTCTTGCCACCATAC
>NZ_CAJCKS010000252.1:0-5193 GCF_903970985.1 Pantoea sp. ME81
GTCATTATGACCGAAAAGTTGTTGGGCCTTGACCCCGCGGCCCCGGACATGACGCTGTTGCTGGTGATGCTGCATACCGGCACGATGTTCGCGGTGATTGTTTACTTCTGGAATAACTGGCGGGAATCCTTGTGCACAGCAGGCGGATGACAGGATGGTTATCCCAATGTTTGTATTCGGGAGTGGGAAATGAAGCCTTTTTTGCGCTGGTGTTTTGTTGCGACAGCTATCACGCTGGCAGGATGCAGCAACTCCAATTGGCGTAAGAACGAAGTTCTGGCAGTACCTTTGCAGCCCACACTGCAGCAAGAGGTGATCCTGGCGCGAATGGAACAAATTCTTGCCAGTCGTGCCCTGACCGATGATGAACGCGCACAGCTATTATATGAGCGCGGAGTGTTGTATGATAGTTTGGGTCTGAGGGCATTAGCGCGGAACGATTTCTCGCAAGCGCTGTCTATAAGACCGGATATGCCTGAGGTGTTTAACTACCTCGGTATATATTTAACGCAGGCAGGCAACTTTGATGCTGCCTATGAAGCGTTTGATTCTGTACTTGAGCTTGATCCAACTTACAACTATGCGCATTTAAACCGTGGTATCGCCCTCTATTACGGCGGTCGATACAAGTTAGCGCAAGATGATCTGCTGGCGTTTTATCAAGACGATCCTAACGATCCTTTCCGCAGCCTTTGGCTCTATCTCGTTGAAAGCGATATGGATGCCGACAAGGCCAAAGTCACGCTGAGACAGCGACATGACAAAGCGGTCCGGGACCAATGGGGATGGAATATTGTCGAGTTCTACCTTGGCGACATCAGTGAAAAAACGCTGATGGAACGTCTCAAGGCGGACGCAACGGATAACACCTCGCTCGCTGAACATCTCAGTGAAACCAACTTCTATTTAGGTAAGTACTACCTAAGTCTGGGGGAGAAGGACGACGCGAAAGCGTTGTTCAAACTGGCGGTCGCTAACAATGTTAACAACTTTGTTGAGCACCGATACGCATTGTTGGAACTGGCGCAACTCGGCCAGACACAAGACGATTTATCAGAATCTGACCAGCAATAGCTGACGAACTTTTATTGCCTGAATACTTGTAAAGTCATCATCTTCGAGGTGAGGGCTTTTCTGTTCGTCAAAACTTCTAATTTGAGCCGGTTCACACTTTTTGATGAAAATGACTGAAAATTTTCACGACGAGTTATGTAGACTGGCCGCCGCAATCTAAGAGGCACGTGTACTACATGACTGATATTCAAACCACTTTTTCTGACCTTGGCCTGAACGCTGACATCCTCGAATCACTGAACGGTATGGGCTACGAAAAGCCATCCCCAATCCAGGCTGAGTGTATTCCTCACCTGCTGGCGGGCCGTGATGTGCTGGGTATGGCGCAGACCGGGAGTGGTAAAACAGCGGCATTCTCCCTGCCGTTACTGAACAACATTGATCCATCTGTCCGCGCACCACAGATCCTGGTGCTGGCTCCAACCCGTGAACTGGCTGTTCAGGTTGCTGAAGCCATGACGGAATTCTCTAAACACATGCGTGGCGTGAACGTGGTTGCCCTGTACGGCGGCCAGCGCTATGACGTTCAGCTGCGCGCACTGCGCCAGGGACCACAGGTTGTCGTAGGTACGCCTGGTCGTCTGCTGGATCACCTGAAACGCGGCACGTTAGATCTGTCTAACCTGCGCGGCCTGGTGCTGGACGAAGCTGATGAAATGCTGCGTATGGGCTTCATCGAAGACGTTGAAACCATCATGGCGCAGATCCCAGACGGTCATCAGACCGCGCTGTTCTCAGCGACCATGCCAGAAGCGATTCGTCGTATCACCAAACGCTTCATGAAAGATCCACAGGAAGTGCGCATTCAGTCAAGCCTGACCACGCGTCCTGACATTTCTCAGTCTTACTGGACCGCTTATGGCCGTAAAACTGACGCGCTGGTGCGTTTCCTGGAAGCGGAAGACTTTGATGCTGCCATCATCTTCGTGCGTACCAAAAACGCTACGCTGGAAGTGGCTGAAGCGCTGGAGCGCAGCGGCTATAACAGCGCAGCACTGAACGGTGACATGAACCAGGCTCTGCGTGAGCAGACACTGGAGCGCCTGAAAGATGGTCGTCTGGATATCCTGATCGCGACCGACGTTGCAGCACGTGGTCTGGACGTTGAGCGTATCAGCCTGGTTGTTAACTATGACATCCCAATGGATGCTGAGTCTTACGTTCACCGTATCGGTCGTACCGGTCGTGCGGGTCGTGCTGGTCGTGCGCTGCTGTTCGTTGAGAACCGCGAGCGTCGTCTGCTGCGTAACATCGAACGCACCATGAAGTTGACTATTCCAGAAGTTGAACTGCCAAATGCAGAGCTGCTGAGCGAGCGCCGTCTGGCTAAATTCGCCGCCAAAGTACAGCTGCAGCTGGAAAGCAGCGATCTGGATATGTACCGTGCGCTGCTGAGCAAAATGCAGCCGGGCGAAGATCTGGATCTCGAAACACTGGCCGCAGCACTGCTGAAAATGGCACAGGGCGAACGTCCACTGATTCTGCCACCAGAAGCACCACGCCCACCACGTCGTGAGTTCCGCGACCGCGATGATCGTCGTGACTCACGTGGTCCACGTGAAAGCCGCGGTGACCGTGATGGCGCTCCACGTCGCGAACGTCGTGACGTTGGCGAAATGCAGCTGTACCGCATTGAAGTGGGCCGTGATGATGGTGTTGAAGTTCGCCATATCGTGGGCGCGATCGCTAACGAAGGCGACATCAGCAGCCGTTACATCGGTAACATCAAGCTGTTTGGTACGCACTCAACCATCGAGCTGCCTAAAGGTATGCCGGGCGAAGTTCTGCAGCACTTCACTCGCACGCGCATCCTGAACAAGCCGATGAACATGCAGTTGATGGGTGATGCTCCTGCGTTCGAGCGTAGTGAACGTCGTCCAGGCGGTCGTGATGGCGAGCGTCGTGGTAATGGCGCACCGCGTCGTTTCTCTGAGCGTCGTGAAGGTGGCCGTGAAGGCGGACGCTTCAACCGTGAAGGCGGCCGTGGCCCACGTCGTGAAGAGGGTGCATCTGCACCACGTCGTCGTGACGCTTAAGCGATAAACGCTTAAAAATAAAAAGGGACGCCATGGCGTCCCTTTTTTATGTTCGTAAATTAAACGTTACACGCCGCCGGCAATTAACACCCGCTCTCCACTGACGTAGGCTGACTCTTCTGATGCCAGAAACAGGGCAACCTGCGCCACATCTTCCGGCAGACCAAACCGTCCCAACGGCGTAGCAGCGATCAGCTTCGCTTTGACATCCGGATTCATCTTCTTCGCTGCCAGTAAACCTTCGGTCAGGATGATTCCTGGTGCCAGCGCATTGACGCGAATATTACGTGGCCCCAATTCACGAGCCAGGCCCTGCGTTAAGGTATCAATTGCCCCTTTGGTCGCTGCCCATAACACCGAGCCTGGTGTGCTGCGTTGGCTGTTAAGGGCGCTCAAGTTAATGATGGTGCCCCCGCGAGCCGGGAAATGTTTCGCCGCCTGCTGGCAGACCAGTAACGTGCCCAATACATTTACATTGAGCTGCTGCTGCATTTCACTGAGGCTGAGTTCGGCGAAATCGCCATGATGGAAAATACCGGCATTGTTGACCACGATATCCGGCGCGCCATACTGCTCGATGCTGCGCGCGAATAAACGCTGCACATCGGCCTCGCGAGAGATATCTGCTTGTACCGCAATGGCATCGCTGCCCAGCTCGCAGATATCCGCAACCACATCTGCCGCACCCGCTTCATCCTGGCGGTAATTAACAATGACGCGAGCGCCGGCCGCCGCGAAAGTCATAGCAATGGCGGCGCCAATGCCTTTCGAGGCGCCCGTCACCAGCGCGATTTTGCCTTCAAGTGCTTTCATTGTGTCTCTCCACCTGAGAATTCGGGGAAGGGTAAGCATGCGCTGTCCATACAATTTTGCGGTAGCGCAATCCTGCAAGCTTTTTGCACAATCCTGCAAATGTGTTGTGCAGGGACTAGGCGTCACGCGAGCGAAAGGCGAGAATGCGGGGACAGTGATCACTCATCACGGAGTGCGCAACGCATGATTCATCAGGAACAGTGGCAGCAGTTGGTGGCGATGATCGCTCGCCATACCCCGGAAGATGGCCGCCACTTCAGCCCCATCGATTTTCTCTCTTTTGGCCGAAGCTCCAAACCCACGAGCCTGTCGCACATTGCCACCTGGGCCAGTTTTGCACTGGTGGCGCAAGGGCAAAAAGCATTGCGCATGGGTGACGACGTGATGCATTACGGACCGGGCGATCTGCTGCTAGTGACGCTGGATATGCCGGTGCAATCCTGCGTGGTGCAGGCCACGGAGGAGAAACCGAATCTGGGCGTCGGGATCACCATCAATGAAACGCGCCTGATGCACTACCTCGAACATTTCCCGCTGCAGCAGATTGGCGCAACGGTAACCAATGAACGTGGGATTACGGTACACAAAGTGGCGACGCCCCTGGTCGATGCCGTGATCCGCCTGATTGAGCTGTTGGATCAGCCCCAGGATATTCCGGCGCTGGCACCGTTAATTGAGCAAGAGATTTTCTATCGACTCCTTACCGGGCCGGAAGGACCCCGCATCCTCAACATGGCGTTGACGGAGCGGCCGGGCAACAAAGTGGCGCGCGCGGCACGCTGGCTACGTGAAAACTTTCATCAGCCGCTCAAGATGGATCAACTGGCCAGTAGCGTGGGCATGAGTATTTCGTCGCTGCACCATCATTTCAAATCGGTCACGGCCATGACACCAATGCAGTATCAAAAGCAGTTACGTCTTAACGAAGCGCGGCGTTTGATGTTGATTGATAAGTTAGATGCGGGAACCGCAGGGTATCGCGTGGGGTATCAGAGCGCTTCGCAGTTTAGCCGTGAATACAGCCGTTTTTACGGGCAATCGCCGGCTCGTGATGTGCGTATGGTGGCTGTGGGGCCAGAAGGATTGACCCCACAGCAGTAAACGTTACAGCGAGCGTGCCGCTTCCATCGCCAGTGCGAAGGAACGCAGACGGGCTTGCGGGTCGAAAATCTGGCCATTAACCATGATTTCATCGGCCTGCGTTTCGCGCATCAGCGCGGCTAATCCCTGACGCACTTTATCGCTATCGCCGACAATCGACATGCTCAAC
>NZ_CAJCKS010000253.1:0-5192 GCF_903970985.1 Pantoea sp. ME81
GCCGCGCACGGTGCAGGGGGCAAAGGGTTCAATTACCTTAAACAATGCTCCGCAGCGTATTGTTTCAACCAGCGTCACCTTAACTGGATCATTGCTGGCAATTGATGCACCGGTGGTGGCCTCCGGTGCGACCGCTCCTAACAGCCGTCTGGCCGACGATCAGGGTTTTTTCCGTCAATGGGGTGAGGTGGCAAAACAGCGCTATGTAAAACGTCTCTATATTGGCGAGCCGAGTGCCGAAGCGGTGGCCGCAGAAGCACCAGACCTGATTCTGGTGAGCGCCACAGGTAATGATTCTGCGATTAAACTCGCCAGCCAGCTTTCCGCCATCGCACCGACGCTGGTGGTGAATTACGACGACAAGAGCTGGCAGGATGTGGTGACGCTGCTGGGCCAGGCAACCGGTCACGAAGCGCAGGCTGCACAGCGGGTGAAGGCTTTTGACGATCGTGAAGCAGCGTTGAAAAAAGCCATCACCTTACCGCCGCAGCCCGTGTCTGCCATGGTGTGGAACGGCGATGGGCGTGCCGTCAACGTGTGGACCACGGAGTCAGCGCAGGGCAAACTGCTGGAGCAGCTTGGCTTTACCCTCGCCGTTCCACCCGCCAGCGTGCAGCAAGGCCACAGCATGGGCCAGCGTAAAGACATCATTCAGCTGTCAGGTGAGAATGTGGGTAGCGGTTTGACGGGAAAAACCTTCCTGCTGTTTGCGGCTGATGACAAAACCACACAGTCAGTGATCGGCAATCCGTTCCTCGCGCAAAACGCGGCGGTTAAGGATAAGCAGGTATTCCCGCTTGGCGTCGATTCGTTCCGTCTGGATTACTACAGCGCCAGCAATCTGCTGGCGCGTCTGGAGAAACTGTTCGTTAAATCATGATGCCTGCTCCGCCAGCTCAGGGGCTGGCGGCGCATAACGACGTAAACGGTCCATTACACACCACATCACAATCCCCAACAGCGCTGCCGCAAAGCCAAACGCGGCGGCAGCCTGTGGCGGCAGTAACCATGACCCCATGGCACCAATCATCGCCGCACCGATCGCATCTCCGGTGACATTTTGCGCGGTCCACAAGCCGTTAATGCGGCCCAGCAGATGGTCTGGCGTCAGCAGTTGAATCATCGCGTACTGCACCAGACTGTTGATGGCACTGAAATAACCAAACGCCACCAGACACAGCAGCGCCAGCGGCAGATTGGGCATCAGACTGAATAATCCCAGCGCGATAAATCCGGCCACCGCACTGCCCAGCACCAGCTGTCCCGGTCGGGCTGCATGCTTCAGTTTACCGCTGGTGAACGCGCTGATGGCGGCACCCAGCGGCACGGCTGCGTAGAGCATGCCAAGCTGGTTAGCACTCACTGACCAATGTGGTGCGAGAGCGGGGTAGAGCACGCGAATTGCGCTGGCCAGAGTGACCAGAGCACCTATCAGCGCCACCATGCCGACAATCGGGCTGGCAAACAGGAACTGCACCCCGGCGGCCAGCGACTTCAGCGGATGTTCACGCGGCTGAGGTGGCGGCGGGAGTTGCGGTAATTTCAGCAGCGTCAGTACGGTAATCAGTGTGCCAAACGCGGTTAAGCCGTAGTTCCACACCACGCCGCCGTGCGCAATGACCAGTCCGGCAATGGCTGGCGAGAGGATGGAGCCAAAACGCACCGTCAGCATGGTGATGGCGCCGGCCTGCATAATGTTTTCGCGCCCCACCAGCGCTGGTGTGGCCGCCAGCAGCGCCGTGACGCCAATCGCGCCAAAGAAGCCATCCCAGAATCCCAGCAGATACACCGCAATCAGTGAAGGCTGCGGCAGCGCAGCGTTAATCGCCAGCGCGATAAAGCCCAAGCCGCAGGTGGATCGGGCAAGCAAAATCAGTTTCTTACGCTCGTAGCGATCGGCTAACACCCCGCCGGTCAGCAGGCCAATAAACATACCGGATGCGGCGAGGGTGACGGCCAATCCCACCAAAAGCGGGGAGTGCGTCATCTGCTGAATCTGCACCGGCACCGCCACGGCGAGCATGCCTAATGCGACAATCGAGATGAATCGGGCAATAAATACTGCGCGAAATGCCGCATGGGTTTTCAGCAGGGAGAGATCGATAAAGTGGGAAGATTTGTTCATTTGTTCGCCTTTTTGCACCAATTTTCCTCATCGTCCGCGAGGCGAGTCATGGTAACATAGGCAAACGCGAGTAATAACGATAACCATTATCAAATTGCGTTGCGCATGCGACGACGTTGAACAGTGAAGGTTTAGAACGATGCGCCAGATCCGTGCATTAGCAGGCTCAGGGATTCTGCTCTTGCTCCTCATCGCGCTCAGCTTGATGCTGGGGGCAAAATCGATACCCATTTCCGATGTTTATCATTCTCTTACCTCAGGCTGTAACAACGCTGAGTGCGTGATTGTGCGTGATGCACGCCTGCCGCGCACTCTGGCCGGATTGCTGGCGGGTGTCGCCCTTGGGTTAGCAGGCGCACTGATGCAAAGCCTGACGCGCAATCCACTGGCCGATCCGGGCATTCTCGGCGTTAACGCAGGTGCCGGGTTTGCGGTGGTGATCGGCATTGCGCTGTTTGGCGCGGATTCTCCCCTCGATTGGCTCGGCTTCGCGTTTGCCGGTGCACTGCTGGCGTCATTGCTGGTAGCAATGACGGGGGCGATTGGCGGCGGGCGAGTCAATCCGGTGCGACTGACGTTAGCGGGCGTGGCGCTGGGCGCGGTGCTGGATGGCCTGACGTCTGGTCTGTCACTGCTCAATCCCGATATTTATGATCATCTGCGTTTCTGGCACAGCGGCTCGCTGGATATTCGCAATTTCACTGTATTGCGCACCCTGTTCCCGGCCGTGCTAATCGGCAGCGGAGTGGCACTCTATTTGTCGCAGGCGTTGAACAGTTTAAGCATGGGCGGCGATATGGCGACCGCGCTGGGCACGCGGGTGGCGCGCACGCAACTGCTTGGTTTAGTGGCGATTGCGTTGTTGTGTGGTGCGGCGACGGCGGCAGTGGGGCCGATTGCTTTTATCGGACTGATGACGCCGCATTTTGCACGCTGGATGGTCGGCAACGATCACCGCTGGATGCTGCCCGCTACGGCGATCATTACCCCGATTCTGCTGCTGGCAGCGGATATTCTGGGACGGCTGCTGGTGGCGGGCGAACTGCGCGTCTCCATTGTCACGGCGATGTTGGGGGCTCCGGTACTGATTGTGCTGGTGCGCCGTAAACTCGGGCGAGGTGCACTATGACACGTCGGGTTGGATTACATACCACGTGGTTGTTGCTCGGATGCGCACTGCTGGCGTATCTGGCGATGACGCGAGGCGCATTGCCGATTGGTGCTGAGCAGTTTTGGCAGGTGCTGGCGGGACACGGTGCCAGCAACGTCAAGCTGATCGTTTTAGAGTGGCGACTGCCGCGTGTGCTAATGGCGCTGCTGATTGGTGCGGCACTGGGCGTCAGCGGCGCGATTTTCCAGTCACTGCTGCGCAACCCGCTCGGCAGCCCGGATATTCTCGGTTTCAACACCGGTGCCTACAGCGGCGTGCTGGTGGCACTGGTGCTGTTCAATCAGGGCATCGCCGCCATGACCGGTGCAGCGTTGGTTGGTGGTATCGGTACGGCGGCATTGGTGTATCTGTTTGCCTGGCGCAACGGGGTAGAAACCTTCCGCCTGATTATTGTTGGTATCAGCGTGCGCGCGTTGCTGATGGCACTGAATGCCTGGCTGATTATCAGTGCTTCGCTAGAGTCCGCGCTCAGTGCCGGATTGTGGAGTGCCGGTTCACTTAACGGCATCACCTGGGCGAAAACGCCGCCGGTGATTGGCGTGTTGCTGCTGTCGCTGCTGCTGATGGCGTTGCTAACACGACGGATGCGTTTGCTGGAGATGGGCGATGATACCGCCAGTGCACTCGGCGTACCGGTGGAGCGCAGTCGGCTGCTGCTGATGCTGATTGGTGTGGTGTTGACGGCGGCATCTACTGCGTTGGTAGGGCCGATCTCCTTTGTGGCGCTGCTGGCACCACAAATCGCGCGTCGACTCGGCGGCGGCGAGAAAGGCGCGCTGCTGCTGGCGGCGCTGTGTGGCGCACTGTTGCTGATTGCGGCTGATTTTGCTGCGCAGCATTTGTTCTTGCCTTATCAATTACCGGTTGGCGTGATTACCGTCAGCCTCGGTGGACTTTATCTGATTGCGTTACTGGTGCGGGAGGCGCGACGCCAATGATCGATATCCCTTCACGGCTGTATGGCGAAGGCCTGACGCTCGGCTACGACAAAAAAGTGGTGGCAGAAAACCTGTCGGTGGCGATTCCGGAAGGCGAGCTGACGGTGATTATCGGCCCCAACGCCTGCGGTAAATCCACTTTGCTGCGCACCCTGAGTCGTCTTAATACTCCGCTGAAAGGCGAGGTTTATCTGGATGGTGAAGCGATAGCGCGTTACCCGACCAAGGAAGTGGCGCGTCAACTTGGGCTGCTGCCGCAGAGTTCTAACGCACCCGCGGGCATCAGCGTTACCGAGCTGGTGGCACGTGGGCGCTATCCGCACCAGCCGCTGTTTGGCCGCTGGCGCAGTGAGGATGAAGAGGCGGTGCAGACTGCAATGCGGGCAACTGGTGTGGCGGATTTGGCGCAGCAACCGGTGGATACCTTGTCCGGCGGGCAGCGTCAGCGCGTATGGATTGCGATGGTGCTGGCGCAGCAAACGCCGCTGTTATTGCTGGATGAGCCGACCACCTGGCTGGATATCACCCATCAGATTGAACTGCTGGAACTGATGCAGGAGTTGAATCAGCAGCATGGCCGCACGCTGGTGGTGGTGTTGCACGATCTCAACCACGCCTGCCGTTATGCCACCCATTTGATCGCCATGCGTCACGGCAAGATTTTGGCCGAAGGCAAGCCCGCAGAGATCGTAACACCCGCGTTGATTGAACAGGTGTACGGTTTACGCTGCGTGATTGTGGAAGATCCGGTGGCGCACACGCCAATGATCGTGCCGCTGGGAAGAGGAAAGTAAGCGGTCTGGCTGCACAAAGCATGTTATCGCGGGAATCTAAATGCTGTGACCGGCACACCACAGTGGAGCATCGTGTCGGGAGGTCTTAACGCAGCGCCCTGCACAGGGCCGGCAGGTTGATCGCAGTGAGGCTTCATCCCTGCCCCTGTACAAGGCAGATCAGT
>NZ_CAJCKS010000254.1:0-5149 GCF_903970985.1 Pantoea sp. ME81
GGCAACGGCTTCGCCATGGTGTATGCGCTGCTGTTCTCGGCCATCATCTGGAACCTCGGCACCTGGTATTTCGGCCTGCCAGCCTCCTCTTCGCATACGCTGATCGGTTCGATCATCGGCGTGGGCGTGGCGAATGCCCTGCTGCACGGTCGTAGTGGTACCAGCG
The DNA here is from genome assembly GCF_903970985.1 of Pantoea sp. ME81. Classification (NCBI taxonomy): domain Bacteria; kingdom Pseudomonadati; phylum Pseudomonadota; class Gammaproteobacteria; order Enterobacterales; family Erwiniaceae; genus Pantoea; species Pantoea sp. ME81. The sequence goes on from NZ_CAJCKS010000254.1 coordinate 167, forward strand.
GTGTGGATTGGGATCAGGCGATCAAAGTGGGTTACGCCCTGCTGCTGTCGCCGATTGTCGGCTTTATCTGTGCGGCGCTCCTGCTGCTGGCGATGAAGGCCTTTATCCGCAACCGCCAGCTGTATGAAGCACCAAAGGGCAATCAGCCTCCACCGGCATGGATTCGCGGCCTGCTGATCCTGACCTGTACCGGCGTCTCTTTCGCTCACGGCTCAAACGACGGTCAGAAAGGCATGGGCCTCATCATGCTGATTCTGGTCGGCACCATGCCGATTGCCTACGCCCTGAACCGTTCGCTGCCGCCGGATCAAATCCCGCGCGTGGCCGCGTTAACTCAGGTCACTGAACAGCAACTGCTAACGCTGCAACCGGCACCGGCTGCAATGCCCGCACCGCGTGAAGTACTGACCGAGTTTGTGCGCACCAGCCAGAACCGCCCTCAGGTACTCCCTGCCCTTGGCATGATGCTGGGCGATATCGGCGACCAGATCCGTCGTTATGGTGCGGTGGAGAATATCCCGGCGCAGGCGGTGACCAACACCCGTAACGATATGTATCTTGCCTCCGAAACCATCAAACATCTGCAATCGGCCAAAGTCGCGCTGCCGGAAGAGATTGCCAGCAATCTCACTGCCGTGAAGAAAGAGCTGGATGCCGCCACGCGCTTTATCCCGATGTGGGTGAAAGTGGTGGTCGCAATTGCCCTTGGCCTCGGCACCATGGTGGGCTGGCGCCGCATTGTGGTCACCGTCGGTGAGCGCATCGGCAAAACCCATCTGACCTACGCACAGGGTGCCAGTGCGGAGCTGGTGGCGATGGCGACCATCGGCGCAGCGGATGTCTTCGGCTTGCCGGTCTCCACTACGCACGTGCTGTCATCAGGCGTAGCGGGTTCAATGGCCGCCAACAAATCTGGTCTGCAGCTCTCAACGATTCGTAACCTCGCGCTGGCGTGGGTACTGACGCTGCCGATCTCGGTCTTACTTTCAGGGCTGCTTTACGCTCTGTTTATTCATCTGTAACGGGGAAAAGTCATGGCGACACACGACAATAGCTTCCACAGCGAGACCTTTAATGCGCGTCTGCTGCAGGAGTTTTACGACAGCTACGACGAAGAGCTGGAAATGGAGCTGGACGATCTACGCTTCAATGATAATGGTGAGCCACAGCAGGAAGGCGATAGGGCCTTTCGCCGCCGCTACTTCCGTGAGCTGCTGCATTTGCAGGGCGAGCTGGTGAAGTTGCAGGATTGGGTGATGCGTACCGGACATCGCGTGGTGATTTTGTTTGAAGGCCGTGATGCCGCCGGGAAAGGCGGGGTGATCAAGCGTATCACCCAGCGTTTAAACCCGCGCACCTGTCGCGTCGCCGCCCTGCCCGCACCGAACGATCGTGAGAAAACACAGTGGTATTTCCAGCGCTACATCGCTCACTTGCCTGCAGCCGGTGAAATGGTGATGTTTGACCGCAGCTGGTACAACCGCGCAGGCGTTGAGCGCGTGATGGGCTTCTGTAACGAAGCCGAAGTGGAAGAGTTTTACCGCAGCGTGCCGGAATTCGAAAAAATGCTGACCCGCAGCGGCATTCAGATCATCAAATACTGGTTTTCGATTACCGATGAAGAGCAGGAGCTGCGCTTCCTGAGCCGCATCCACGATCCGCTGAAACAGTGGAAATTGAGCCCGATGGACCTCGAAAGTCGTCGTCGCTGGGAAGATTACACCGAAGCGAAAGAAGAGATGCTGGAGCGCACCCATATTCCTGAAGCGCCATGGTGGGTGGTACAAGGTGTGGATAAGAAACGTGCGCGCCTGAACTGCATCAGCCATCTGCTGCAACAGGTGCCCTACGAAGAGAGTGAGAGCAAAACCATTATGTTACCGACGCGCGAACGTCATGAAGATTATCGCCGCGCGCCAGTGCCAGAAAACATGGTGGTACCAGAGAAATATTAATGAACAGTTTGCACGGCTGCCTGGCGGCCGTGCTGCTGTTGCAGGCGCAATGTAATGGCAAATGCGCCCAGCACCATCAGGGCCGCCGCCAGATACACCGACTGCATCCCCCAATGACCAATCAGCAACCCCGCCACCGGCCCCGTCAATCCCAGCCCTAAATCGAGAAACGCCGAATACGTCCCCAACGCCGATCCCTGATCCTGTTGCTGCACGCGTTTAACGGCTTCCACTCCCAGCGCCGGGAACACCAGCGAGAAACCACCGCCGGTCAGGAACGCGCCGATATCCACCAGCCAGCTGCTGTCGGCCTGCCAGATGAACAGCAGACCGGCACACTCCAGCACAAACGACACCAGCGACACTTTCAACCCGCCAAAACGGGTGATATAGCGGCCACCGGCCAGTCGCACCAGTACAAAGCCCAGGCTGAACAAGGTCAGGGCAAATGCGGCACCGCTCCAGTCGCGGCTGGCAAAATAGAGCGTGATAAACGTCGAGATGACGCCAAAGCCGATGGTGCCGAAGCCCAGTGCCAGCCCGAACAGCCAGACGCGGCTGACCACGCGATGAAAAGGAATACGCACGCCCGCTGTGACGCTGACCGCCGCCTTACGACTCGCCATGCAGAAACCAATCACGCCCATCAACGCCACGAGTCCGGCAAACCCGCTGATGCCGAACATTTGATTGAGCAGCACTCCGAGCGGTGCGCCTATCGCCATCGCAAAGTAGGTGGCAACGCCATTCCAGGAGATCACACGCGCCGTCTGCAGCGGTCCGACAAGGTTCATCCCCCACAGTGTCGAACCCGTGCTGCTAAAGCTTTCTCCCACGCCCAAAAACAGCCTACCCAGCGCTAAAAGCGCCAGACTCAGCATGGGTGTTGCGGTAAACAACGCGGCGAGAAGAGAGAGCACGCCGCTCATGCCGCAGCACACCAATCCCATCATCACCACGCGTTTCGGGCCATAGCGATCGGCCAGGCGGCCCGAATGCGGACGACTGAGCAGCGTGGCGAAGTACTGCAGGCTGATGATCAGCCCGGCGATGAACGAGCTGAAACCCAGCTGGTTATGCACAAATCCCGGCAGCACCGCGAGCGGCAGCCCTACTGAGAGATAGCAGAAGAAGGTGAAGACAATAACGGAAATGATGCGTTTATTTAACTGAGCATGACTCAGTACAGCGGCGTCAGACATAAGTGATGGCATTACAAATGAATGTGAAACGCTACTATAGCGCAATTAGCGTTGAGCTTGAACCTGACTTTACCTGGAACTGTGTCATGGCTTAATTCTGTATATTTTTATTATCGCTTTTATTGAAATGCCGTCCCGGTAATTTCACTTTCCATTAATAATCAAAATTAATTCAATTTCATTTACGCATTGTTCCGACAAATCTGAAAAAAAACAATAATCGGAAAACGATTAACCAAAAACATTCCATTAAAAGAGCAGCAAAACCAACTGTTAATCCCTTCAGGTCGAATGAGAGCAGAGAGAGGCGCGCGCAATCATTCACATTAAGACATAGATCCCGCCCCTGATTGCCTTTAGGTTACAGATTATTCAATCAAACTTTGATCGTTACTTTCGGTGCGTAATCTACACCATGACGTGGAACCCGCGCACCCGATAAAACCCATCTCTAACCTCTGTTCATTCTGTTCCCTACCGACCAGGAGAGATTATGAAGATAATCACCAGTGGAAGCGGATATCCTGAAAAAAGAAATATCATCACCAACCCACACAATAAATATATTGATTGTCGCAAAAAGAATATCTACTTCTATTTAAATGCCGTCAGAGCAAGAATCTTACATAAAAATAAACAATTTATTTTTCTCCCGTTCCCCGGCTTGCTGCCACATGATGCGGATGTCATTCACCTCTTCAACGAAGTGGCCGACACCAAAAGGAACTGGATCGCCACTTTTGAAACCGAAATCCCGCGCGTACTGCCGGTGCCTGGAGTGGCGAAGTTCGACAATCCTCAACTGAAGTCGCAACTGCAATTAATCGCCAGAACGGAATGCCTGACGTTGATTGCCATCTCGCAATCGACGCTTAACATCCAGCTGAAGCTGCTCGACGCCTTTCCCGCGATCAAAGCCGCCGTCAGACACAAGCTCCACGTCCTGCATCCGCCGCAGCCGCTGCTGTGCGTCAAACCGCGTCTGATCTCGCCGGGAGAAATTCGTTTCATCTTTATCGGCAATGAGTTCTATCGCAAAGGCGGCGCGGAAGTGGTGCTGGCTATCTCCCAATTAACTGAAGAGGATGTGTTCACCCGCGGTCAGATTCAGGTGACGCTGATCGGTGACATTACGCAACGGCATAATATCGCCCACCGACATTTTCAGGATGATGAAGCGTTCTATGCGCGCATTGAGCACCTCATCAAAATCTCGCCGCACATTCAGCATTTCACCACCCTGCCCAACAATCAGGTGTTGACCTTGCTGCAGCATTCGCACGTGGGATTGCTGCCCAGCTGGCAGGATACTTACGGCTTCTCGGTGCTGGAGATGCAAGCCAGTGGCTGTCCGGTAATCACCACCAACATCCGCGCTTTGCCGGAGATCAATCCACCCGGTGCTGGATGGCTTATTCAGCAGCCGATCAATGACGAATATGAGTATGTGGTTGATTCTGAGGAGAGCAAACTGCTGATACGCCGACAAATCGTGCAGCAGCTTAAGGCGCATATCATTGATATTTTGCGTAATCCGGGCGTGATCACGCAATATTCTGCGCAATCACTGAAGCGAATTGCTGAGCAGCACGATCCGGGAAAATTCAGCGAGCAACTTGCTCACTTCTATTCAGCCAGCAAGCAGATGCACTACACCACGGCGTTTAAATGAGGAAGGGTTAAACCGGTGCGGTTAACTGAAGGGCGTGGCGTTCAATTGCCGTGGCAATCTCAGCAGATACGCGCAGAGAGCTCGGAAGAGATTCGAGAAGGCAAAGAGTGTACGACCAGACATAGAGAGCGTTTGTGTCCGGTTCATTATATAC
>NZ_CAJCKS010000255.1:0-5137 GCF_903970985.1 Pantoea sp. ME81
ATATTGATGAAGGGAGCGGCACCTGGCTGGTGAATGTGCCGACTCCCGCAGGCTGATTTATTCGACCACGTTGCCGTTTTCGGAGAACAGCACTTTGTCCCCTTTGGACTGGTGCTGTGAAACCTGTAGCGTCCAGACGTGGTTGTCATCGTTACCCGCGCCTGCCGCCGGAGACAACACGTAACTGTAATCACCGTTGCGGAAGATGTAGCCACGGAAATCGTGCGACGGGCCAATATTCAGCGTCGATCCCTTCAGCGTCAATTGATGGTGATTCTTTTTATTGATCGAGTGATAAACAATGCCATCGCACTCCACATCGCCCTCAACGCATTTGCTGGTATCCAGAAACACCTGATAGCTTTTGCTATCAAAAAACGGTTTTTTGGCAGCAGGCGTCTGTGCCATCGCGTGGAGTGAAAAACAGACCAGTGATAAGGCAAGTAACTTTTTCATAATTTGATATAAATTCCTTTGTGATATACGTTCAATTCACTTTTCCTGCGATTCACCAATCCCTTCATACGCACGCCGCGCGAATAAACAAACTGCATCCACGCGCGATCCAAATCCTCTGGCGATTCGCCATTAATCACTTTCAATGCCGTCGAGTAATATAAGCCTTTATGGTTCAGGTTATCACGTGTGCCAATATTAAACGCCAGCATGACTAATGCATCAAACTCATTTTGAGTCAGCGCGACTTTGGCATACTGTCGCACCGCATCAACAAACTTTTTTAAATCCTGGGAGAATAACGTTTCAGCAGCCGACTCTGAGATGCCATCTTTAAACTGGTCGAATTCGCTCTGACGACTGATCCAATGTCCGTAACCGATGGTCGCGCCCGCCGTCCAGCTACTGATGGTGTGAGAACTGTGATCGTCATACGGTAACGTGTGCAGCTGTTCATACTGCATCATCAGTTTAAGTACCTGATAACTCGGGTACATGGTCATTGGGTTCTTGCGTGTGCCATTCGGGTTACTGCCGGTGGAACCGTGGGCGCGCGGCAAGCCACTACGCTGACCGGAAGACAACTGACTGAAGGTTTTTTTACCGGGTGACACCAGGCCATCGGGATGATGATAAAAATGTTTTTGGTAGGTGATAATTGCTTTAGTGGTGTTATTCCCGCAAATGCCATCGATTTGTAATTGCGGAAAACCATTTTTATTTAATAATGTTTGCACCAGTTTGACATCTTGCGGTCGATTGGTTCCGCGCAGCCCAACACTTTCCTGTATCGTTTCCATTATTCGCCTCAAAAATTCTTTTCATGTGAGTAATTTTATTGACGCCTGAAGCACGTAGCGGATAATTATGCCGCATTTTTAACCGCAATAATGGACTGGGAAGTTCGGATTGTTCTTAAAGTCTTAAATGACATTTTCGTGACAATTCATTGTCACCTTTAAATAAGCATGATGCCAAAGAAATGAATTTCCTTGCTACGAAATTGCTCTTTTTTTGGTCCAAAAAATAATCGTGGCGGCAGGCACTGTGCCTTTTCCCTCTGCCACGTGTTGTCTCAGTGGATGGCGATAACGGCTTGCAGCGCCAGTGCTGGAATGGTCAACGGCCGGATATCCTCGGGCATGCCGTTCGCCGCCGCCGCCATTGAGACCTGCGCCAGTGCTACGTGTTGTGCGCCCTGCTCGCGTCCCTGTGTTACCGCGTCGGCAATGAGAGCGTGATAGCGTTGATGATCGCCCGCTTTAAATGCGGCCCAGGCATCAGGGATCAGCGCGACCTGCGGCTGTTTCTCCGCTGGCAGCGTGGGTGGACAGAACAACAGGCGTGTGGCGGCTAACGTTGACTCAGCCGCGCAGAGCACCAGCGCAGGCCCTGCCATTTGATGCAGGTGATCTGCCAGCATTCGGTCTGCGCGATAGACCGGGCAGCCCGTGTTTTTCGGCTGGAAGGTGTCGGCCACTGGCCCCAGCGTTGAACAGGTAATGACTATCGCATCAAACCACGGTCCCATACTGTGCAACAGCTGAGACAAACGTTGCTGTTGCTCCTGCGTCATACCGCCACTTTGCTCGGCTTCAGCCAGCAGGTGCGGCATCACAATATGGCTCAGTGTGTGGGGAGGTAATTCAAGGGCGTGTGCCGCGTGATCGAACAGCGCGATATTACTGGCGGCGGTATGCAGGCAAGCGATGGTCATGGTCATCCTTATTGTTGTGCTATTTATAGGTCCGCTGAGTCCTGGCGGCGTGATTGCAGTGGTAGATTATTGCTTCACCGTCTAATAATATTCAAAATTATTTAACATTCCTTAGCCGTTACCCTCATGAACCTGCACGTGCTCGCCTTTATCATTGCGATCTTACCGGTGGCCTTGTCGCCAGGGGCGAGTTTCACCCTCGCGATTAACAACACGCTGGTGGCAGGCACGCGCGGGCTGGCGGCGATCATTCTCGGCACGGCACTGGGTATTTATACCCATGCGCTGCTGATTGGTCTGGGCATCAGTGCCCTGCTGGTGCGTTCCCCCATTATCTTTAACCTATTAAGCGTGGCGGGTGCCGCTTATCTGCTGTGGCTCGGCGTACAGTTGTTGCGTCGAGGTCGTCATATTTCCCAACCTGTCGCCTCTTATCGCAGTGCCCGCATAGGGATTAAAGATGCCTGGCTAGCCAATGTGCTCAACCCTAAAGCGGTGATGTTGTATCTCACCGTGGTATCGCAATTCGCCGGGCGCGATCATGCCTTGTTGCATTATCTGCTGCTGGCCTCCATACACGTTGCCATCATGGCCCTGTGGCTGGTGATCATCTGTTTTACGCTGCTGACTTCAGCGCGAGTAATCAATATCCGTAAGCTGTCCATCGCTATCAACATTGGTGGCGGGCTGATACTGGTGTTTTTTGCTATCAGCAATTTGGTTCAGCTTTTTATGACATTAAAAGGATTTTCATCATGATGGCATTAAGCGACTTCGGCCCACGCATCTGCATTTTGGGGCCTTCAAACAGCGGTAAATCGACGCTGGCTCAGGCCATCGCCAGCAAGACAGCGCGCCCGCTCATACACCTGGATCAGCTTTATCACCTCCCCAACACGCACTGGCAAGCCCGTGCTGAAGCAGATTTCCGGCAACTGCATCTCGACGCTATCGCAGGGGAAAGCTGGGTCATGGACGGCAATTATGTGCGCACGCTACCGGACCGCTTAACGCGTGCCAGCGGTATCATTCTGCTTGACCTGCCACCGACTCAAAGTTTCTTCCGTTATCTGCGTCGTACGCTGTTTGATGCCCAGCGCATTGGCGGTGTTGTCCCCTCACATCAGCGCGAGAAGTTGACCTGGGAAATGACGCGTTATCTGCTTATCACCTCTCGGCGCCATCGCCCGCGTAACCAACGCATGTATGCGGAATGGACCTTGCCCAAGCTGTTGCTTAGCTCGTCAGCAGACATTAACCTGGCCTATCGCGAATGGGGTCTTCTCTCAGAGCACCCTTCCATACGCTAATTCTGCCCTTCGCTCATCTCCCGCTTCGCCTGCAAGTTTGGCCTGCGCTGCTACCTTTAGTGGGTTGCATTAACCTTACAAAAGCTGGAGATATTATGAGCAATGACGATCGTAAACCGACCACCACGGATGCTGGCATTCCGGTAGCCAGCGATGAACACTCTCTGTCAGTCGGACCAGACGGTCCGCTGGTGCTGCACGATCACTACCTGATTGAGCAAATGGCGAACTTCAACCGTGAGCGTATTCCGGAACGCCAGCCGCACGCCAAAGGCAGCGGCGCGTTTGGCCATTTTGAAGTGACGGACGATGTCAGCCGCTATACCAAAGCTGCGGTATTTCAGCCGGGCACAAAAACTGATGTGGTGATGCGCTTTTCAACCGTTGCAGGGGAACGCGGCAGTCCCGACACCTGGCGTGATCCGCGCGGTTTTGCCCTCAAGTTTTATACCAGCGAAGGCAACTACGACATGGTAGGCAACAACACGCCGGTGTTCTTTATTCGTGATCCGATGAAGTTTCAGCACTTTATCCGCTCGCAAAAACGCCGCGCCGACAACAATTTGCGCGACCACGATATGCAGTGGGATTTCTGGACGCTGTCGCCAGAATCGGCGCATCAGGTTACCTGGTTGATGGGCGATCGCGGTATTCCCAAAAGCTGGCGGCATATGAACGGCTACTCCAGCCACACCTACATGTGGGTCAACGCGCAAGGTGAGAAGTTTTGGGTGAAATATCACTTCAAAACCGATCAGGGCGTGGAGTTTCTGGCGCAGGAAAACGCGGATACCTTGGCCGGTCAGGATGGCGACTACCACACCCGCGATCTGTTTAACGCGATTAAAAACGGTGAGTTCCCCAGCTGGACGCTCTACATGCAGATCATGCCGTTTGCCGAAGCTGAGACCTATCGCTTCAACCCGTTCGATCTCACTAAAGTCTGGCCGCATGCCGACTACCCGCTGATCAAAGTCGGCAAACTACAACTAAACCGCAATCCCACTGACAACCATGCACAGATCGAGCAAGCTGCGTTTGAGCCAAACAATCTGGTACCCGGCATTGGTTTGAGCCCTGACAAAATGTTGATTGGTCGTGTATTTGCCTATGCCGATGCGCACCGCGCGCGGTTGGGCGTGAATTACAAACAGATCCCGGTCAATGCGCCTCATTCTCCGGTGCACAGTTACAGCAAAGACGGTGCGATGCGGATGAATCCGGTCTCCGACCCGGTGTATGCACCTAATTCTAAAGGCGGTCCGGTGGCGGATGGCGATCGTTATCCCACCGACTCCACCTGGGAATCACAAGGCAACATGGTGCGTGCGCCGTATACGCTGCGCAAAGATGATGATGATTTCGGTCAGGCGAATACGCTGGTGAATAAAGTGATGGACGATGCGGCACGCGACCGTCTGGTGAACAACGTCAGCGGGCATTTGTTGGATGGCGTGGAAGAACCGGTGCTGTCACGCGCGTTTGAGTACTGGCGTAACATTGATCAAACCATTGGCGACCGTATTGCACAGCAGGTGCAGAGCGAGCGCGCAAAACGCTAAATAAAAAGGGGCGCCGCTGCGAACAGTGTGCGCCCCCTATTCATGACTTCACTACTTCATTACTTCATTACTTCATTACTTCATTACTTCAT
>NZ_CAJCKS010000256.1:0-5104 GCF_903970985.1 Pantoea sp. ME81
ACGCTCCGCAACATGGGGGCAATTCGCTAATGGGCTTCGTATCACCTGCTGCTGACTACATTGAAGAGCGCATCAACCTCAACCGGATATTCATACCGAATCCGGGCAACACGATCCGCATAGAAACGGCTACCGGCTTCATGCTGGTTGATGGCGCTGCAAAGGTTAGGCCAGGCGATTTGGTCGCGTTCCAGATGGAAGGCAATCCCATGCTCGGGAAGTGGTACCCTAAGCACCTGATGACGGAAGACGGTTTGATTGAAGGTGAGCAACTGGAGGATGTGATTGTGCTAGGCGCGGTGACGGTGGAAGTGCTGACGCTGGATGAGAAGTGGCGCCCAACGATATAGGGGATTACTCCCCTTTGCCATCCAGCCAGTCTGCCCAGCGCTGCATCATCTCTCTGCGGTTATCCAGGTACTGAGCGTGGTTGTAGATGCCTCGCGTACCCTGCGAATTGACGTGCGCCAGCTGCGCCTCAATGGCATCGCTGTTCCAGTGGAGTTCATTCATGACCGTGCTGAACTGGTGGCGGAATCCGTGCCCGCTGGTCTGCCCCTCATACCCCACGCGACGAATCACCCCAAGAACCGTGTTTTCACTGATTGGCTTGGTCTGGTCAGTGCGGCCGGCGAAGCACAGGGAATATTGCCCGGTAATTTTTTTCAGGAACGTCAGAAGGTCGACAACCTGATCTGACATTGGCGCTACGTGAACGCGGCGACCTTTCATCACAGAGGCATCGATGGTGATCAGCCGGTTTTCGAAGTCGACGTTTTTCCATACCATCGACCGGAGTTCTTTGGTGCGCAGCGCGGTGTAATGCAGAACCTGCGCCGCAACTTTGGAGATTACGCTTCCGCCATATCCCTCCAGCGCCCTGTGAAACTCGCGTATCCGGTTCATGGGAAGGAAAGGGTAGTTGTCCCTGCGGTAGCCTTTCAGTGCATCAACGAGGTCGGGGGCCGGATTATATTTAGCCCTGCCGGTGACGATCGCATAACGGAACACCTCGCCACATCTCCTTCTGGCTTTATCAGCCCTCTCCATAGCGCCGCGGTCTTCATAAAGGCGTATCACCCTGAGCAGAACCATCGGCTCCACTTCTTCCAGCTTCATGTGCCCGATAAGCGGCAGCACGTCATCGTCAAACATCCTGCGCAATTCGTCTGCATATCCCGGTGACCAGACCTTCGATTTGTGGGCATACCACTCGTTGAAGATTTCCCCAAAGCTGTCGGCGTTAATCTGTCGCTCCTGCCTCTTCACAGCCTTCTTCTGCTCTGCCGGGTCGACGCCAGCCAGCAACTTCAAGCGGGCATCAGATTGTCGGGCTCGCGCTTCAGTCAGCGATATTTCCGGGTAGGGGCCAATGACCAGCGTCTTTTCCTTTCCTTCAAACCGGTAACGCATCCGCCAGACCTTTTTTGCGGTAGGCGGGATGAACAGGAAGAGGCCGCCAGCATCTGCCAGGCGATATGACTTTTCCTTTGGTTTGGCGGCTTCGATCTGCTTTACCGTCAGCATGTGGGCATAATTCCGGTCATAATTTTTGATGTGCCCACAATATGCCCGCAAAAAGTTGGCGTAGTCAATTCGCTTCCATTCGTGTCGGTTCTGTATGGTTTTGTGTGAATGCTGATTCTGTGGGGGTTTTGTTCGTGTCGGTGCGGGTGGGTTCTTGGTGATGTGGTGTCCCCTGCAGGAATCGAACCTGCAACTAGCCCTTAGGAGGGGCTCGTTATATCCATTTAACTAAGGAGACGCGGCGCGCAGTATAGCGTACCGACCAGCAGAATTTAACCGTGTAAATCCTGTTTGCTCAATCTATCAACAATGTCGTGCCACAGATCACTGTTGTTTCTTCTGCGCTTTCTCTTTGCGCTTCTGTTCCGCCTTCGCTTTGGCCTTCGCCGCTTCACTCATATCGTTGCGAATTTGTGCATGACTGATCAGCGCAAAAATCAACGTACCGCCGGTAATATTCCCCAGCAGCGTAGGCAGCGCAAACGGCCAGAGAAACTCCTGCCAGGGCAGCGTGCCGGCAAACACCAGATACAGCACCTCTACTGAACCCACCACAATGTGCGCCAGATCGCCGAGGGCGACCAGCCAGGTCATCATCACAATCACCACGATTTTTGCCGCGCCCGCATAAGGGAACATCCAAACCATAGTGGCGATAATCCAACCTGAAATCACGGCATTGGCAAACATCTCATGCGGTGAGTTAGCCATCACTTTTTCGCTGATTGAGGTGAAAGCCTGACGCGTCGCATCGTCAAAAATCGGCATGTGATTAAAGGCTAACGCACCTAACGCCGTGCCGATCAAATTTCCTGCCAGCACTATGACCCACAGACGCAATAACAGCATGAAATTACCGCCAGTGGGTTTGTGCATAACCGGTAATACCGCAGTAACTGTGTTCTCAGTGAACAGTTGCTGGCGCGCCATAATGACGATGACAAAGCCGAAGGTATAACCCAGATTCTCCAGCAGGAAACCGCCAGGCACCTCTGCCAAATGCACATGGAAAATCCCTTTGGCCATCAGCGAAGCGCTCATGGAGAGCCCCGCAGCCACGGCAGACCATAATAAGGCCATGCCGTCGCGCTCTAGCTCTTTCTCTCCATCCTGGCGGATCTCTTCATGAATGGCAGCAGCCCGTGAGGGCAGGGCATCTTCATCCACTTCTATCTCTTGCCCCTGGTCCTTTTCGTCGCTCTCGACATCATTGTCATGTTCTGAAATGGATGGTGATTGCTTCATGTTTTCCCCTGGTGATAATGCCAACGCGTAATAAGCGTAGACGGTTTTATCAAGAGCGAAATGTTACGAAGATTCAATTTAAGAGTAACAAGATTTTAACCGAGGCGATTTTTTGCGCAATTACTTGATCTGATGCGCACGAATACCCCCTTTGGGGGAAGTGAGAGCTACCTCACAGACTTCGGCCCACAGATTCATTGTGGTATTATCCCCGCCTTATTTCACAGCTGCGATTCCCTCATTCATGCTCGAAGTCATTAATCTCTCATGCGTTCGTGATGAGCGAACCCTGTTTCATGGTCTGAGCTTCCATGTGCAACCGGGTGACATTGTGCAAATTGAAGGCCCTAACGGGGCAGGAAAAACCTCACTGCTGCGTCTGCTGGCTGGATTAAGCCGGGCAGAAGAGGGCGAGGTGATGTGGCAATCGCAGCCGATTCGTCAGCAGCGCGAAATATGGCATCAAAACTTGCTCTATCTTGGCCATCATCCTGGTGTGAAGTCGGTACTCTCACCTCTGGAAAACCTGCATTTCTGGCACGGCGATCGTGATGAAGAAGTGATTTTCGACGCGCTGGAGCAGGTGAACTTGCTGGGATATGAAGAGGTGCCGGTTGCGCAGTTGTCCGCAGGGCAGCAACGGCGTGTAGCCCTGGCTCGCCTGTGGCTCAGCCCGGCAAAGATCTGGATCCTGGATGAACCGCTCACGGCCATCGATAAAGGCGGCGTGGAAAAATTAATGGCGCGTTTCGCTGAACATGCCGATAACGGAGGCGCAGTGATTTTGACTACCCATCAGGATTTGCCTGATGAGAGTGAACGCGTGCGCAAAATCCGCCTCATCTCGGAGTGGGCTTGATGTTAGGTCGCGTGATTCAGCGTGAGTTGAAAATTGCATTTCGCAGCGGTGCCGAGGTGATTAACCCGCTGTGGTTTTTCCTGATTGTTATCACGCTGTTTCCGTTAGGTATCGGGCCGGATCCTCAGCAACTGGCGCGCATTGCGCCAGGCGTGGCGTGGGTTGCGGCATTGTTAGCCTCACTGCTGGCGCTTGAACGACTGTTCCGTGATGATTTTCTGGATGGTTCGCTGGAGCAACTACTTTTGCTACCGACACCGTTGCCCGTCACGGTGCTGGGAAAAGTGATTGCTCACTGGCTGATTACGGGCTTGCCACTGATTTTACTGTCGCCGCTGGCGGCACTACTCCTGTCACTGGATTTTGCTGGCTGGCGCGCGATGGCGCTGACGCTTTTACTCGGCACGCCAACTTTGAGTTTTCTTGGTGCGATTGGCACCGGTTTGACCGTTGGGCTGCGGCGTGGCGGCGTACTTCTAAGTTTACTGGTATTGCCGTTGTCGATACCTGTTCTGATCTTTGCCAGTGCGGCCATCGATGCCGCCGGTCAGGGATTGCCGATCGGAGGTTATCTGGCAATTCTTGGCGCGATGCTGGCAGTGAGCGCAACACTTTCGCCGTTTGCTACTGCTGCGGCTTTGCGCATTAGTCTGCATTAATCCGTGCTGCCCCAGAGCAGCCGGTATCCGAATTCTTTTTATTGTGAGCTATGCAAATGTGGAAATGGTTACACCAGTGGGCGAAGCCTGAGCGGCTTTACCAGCTATGCGGTCGCTTAATTCCGTGGTTCGCCGTGCTTGGCGTGGCAACGCTGCTGCTTGGTTGGGTGTGGGGCTTCGGCTTTGCACCGGCCGATTATCAGCAGGGCAACAGCTTCCGAATTATGTACATTCACGTGCCTGCGGCGATGTGGTCCATGGGGGTTTACGCCTCAATGGCGATTGCCGCGTTCATCGGTCTGGTGTGGCAGATGAAGATGGCGGATCTGGTCTCCGCAGCGATGGCGCCGATTGGCGCAGTATTTACTTTTATCGCGCTGGTCACCGGTTCCGCCTGGGGCAAACCGATGTGGGGCACCTGGTGGATTTGGGATGCGCGCCTAACCTCGGAACTGGTGCTGCTGTTCATCTATATGGGCGTGATTGCGCTCTATCACTCGTTTGAGGATCGTCGCACCGCCGGTCGTGCCGCAGGCATTCTGATTCTGGTGGGCGTGGTTAACTTGCCCATCATCCACTTCTCGGTACAGTGGTGGAACACCCTGCATCAGGGATCGTCAGGCATTTTGCAGCAGGCAATTGCGCCGAGTATGCGGACGCCGCTGCGTTGGGCCATTCTCGGTTATCTTCCGCGCATTGCGTTACCGGCCTTTGATAGTATGTCAGCGCTGGCGGCGGAGCTGGAAACCCCTGACTGGCTGGCTTGGCAAAATCCTTCAGTCTGGGTGGTTGCCGTGACGCTGGCGCTGGTGGC
>NZ_CAJCKS010000257.1:0-5087 GCF_903970985.1 Pantoea sp. ME81
CATTGGCCATAAAGGTGCACTGTGGTTGCGCTGTGAAACCCACGGTAAAACGGCACACGGCGCAATGCCAGAACTGGGTATCAATGCCATTTATCTGGCCGCAGATGCGCTGGGGAAAATTCGTCACTTTTCTCCCGGCGCACCGCATCTATTAATGAAGCAGCCCACGTTGAATGTTGGGCGTATTGAGGGCGGACTCAATATCAATTCTGTTCCGGACCGCACCGCTTTTGATGTCGACATTCGCAGTGCACCGAATTTGCAACACGCTACAGTCCGACAGCAGTTGGCTTCTCTCTTGGGTGAGGCTGTCACGATCACCACCCTTGTCGATCTGCCGGCAGTGTTGAGTTCTGAAGAAAACCAATGGGTACAATCCGTTTACCGCCATTGCCAACCGCTGTTTGATCGGCCACTTGACGCCAAAGTCGTGCCTTACTTTACGGATGCGTCGCTATTGCTGCCCGCACTCGGCAATCCGCCGTGTATGATTCTCGGTCCAGGTGAACCCACTATGGCACATCAAACCGATGAATATTGTTTGCTGAGTCGATTGGCTGAAGCTGAAAATCTTTATGAGAAGCTAATTAAAGATTGGATGTGATTAAACGCGATGAAAATGTTTCTGTAAAATGAGTGATGGCTTAGCCAGGCGGCGTGTACGGATACATTTTATGTCTATTCGGCACTATAATAGGGGCCACGCAGGTTGAACCGGGAAAGTGCTATGCCAGAATTCATTTTTTATCGCAAAGAACAAATCGTTGCGACACTGGAACGCTCTGATGTTGAAAGCGCCGTCTTACTCATTTCACAAGGCTATAAAAAGTTAGATGAAGAGGTCGAAGCAGCGACGCCTGAAGCGGCGTTAAAGCGGTTAGCGGATGTTCAAAATCAAGACAATATTACTCATCATGCTTTCGTTACAGGGTCAGTATTTACCTCCATCGTGAATGCGCTGTTCAAATGATTTTCCTTCACCCGCCTTGTGCCGCTGAATCTTATGCAGCGTGAATGACTGTAGCATAATTAACTCATTAGCATAGTGTCACCGCATAATATAGTGCTGAATTAAACCCACCCCCTCCACCACGACACAATCAATTATTTCACCTTGAGAGTACTTTGACAGAATATACCTTCATCGCTACGCTTTAATGCAAGGATATTTGTCACAAACTTGCACATCTTAAAAAGATTACCTAAGGTGTCCGCCTTTCAGCCTCTTATAGCTTTCATTTCCATAGGTGAATTGTTCGGCTGCGAAAGCTATAAGATCGCTCTAATTTTACTCATGGAGGTTTATGAGCACCGGAACGATTTCTAAACAATCTGACTTAACCGTTGATGATATTACGGTCATCGATAACAAATTATTAAAACGCGCTGTGAGTGCTGCTGCGTTAGGCAACACCATGGAATGGTTTGATTTTGGCGTATATAGCTATCTCGCCGTGATTATCGGCCAGGTCTTTTTTCCTGGTGCCAGTAACACTGCGCAGTTAATCGCCTCTTTTGGCACCTTTGCCGCTGCGTTTTTAGTTCGCCCAATCGGGGGAATGGTATTTGGGCCGTTAGGTGATCGCTTTGGGCGGCAGAAAGTGCTCGCTTTCACCATGATCATGATGTCGATTGGCACCTTCTGCATCGGCCTGATTCCCAGTTATGCCAGTATTGGCATTGCCGCCCCGATCCTGTTGCTGGTGGCACGTCTGGTGCAGGGTTTCTCCACCGGCGGCGAATACGGTGGCGCAGCGACCTTTATCGCGGAATACTCCACCGACAAGCGCCGTGGCTTTATGGGCAGCTTCCTGGAATTCGGCACACTGGCGGGTTATCTGCTCGGTGCCAGTCTGGTCACCGGCATGATTGCACTATTACCGCATCAGGCCATGATGGACTGGGGCTGGCGTATTCCCTTTTTCCTGGCCGCACCTTTAGGTTTATTTGGCCTCTATATTCGCCTTAAGCTGGAAGAGACGCCGGCATTTAAAGAGCACATGGATAAGCGCGAAGAGCTTGAGCACAATAAGCCTCAACTGAGCTTGCTGCAGATGCTGCGTGTACAGAGTAAACCGCTGTTGAAATGTATTGGCCTGGTGCTGTTATTTAACGTATCCAATTATATGTTGACTGCTTATATGCCTAGCTATTTAACCGGCGTATTGGGTATGAGTGAATTATCCGGGCTCATGTTAGTGATGGTCGTTATGTTTATTATGATGCCATTAACGTTGATGTGGGGACATTTAACCGACCGTATGGGCCGTAAGCCGGTCATTGGCTTAGGAGCATTGGGATTAATTCTACTGGCTATTCCCAGCTATATGCTGATTGGTTCTGGCAATATGATGTTGGTATTTGCCGGTCTGGCGGTATTAGGTTTATTGCATACCTGCTTTAGCGGCACTATGCCCGCCACATTACCGGCCCTGTTTGTCACCGATATTCGCTACAGTGCATTAGCGATCGGCTTTAACCTCTCAGTGTCACTGTTTGGCGGCACTACGCCGTTAATCACTGCATGGCTGGTGGATACCACGCACAATGCCATGATGCCCGCTTATTACATGATGGGCGCCGGGATTGTCGGTTTGATTACGGTGTTAACGCTCAGTGAGACCGCGCGCAAACCGCTTAAAGGCTCTTCACCTGCTGTTGCCACCAAAGCGGAGGCGCATAAGCTGATTGATAAATTACGTAAGCAGCGCGGCCGCAAGGTCCAGCAACACAAACCAGCATAATCTTCGGGGCGACCATCAGGTCGCCTTTCTTCTATTCACCTCCCTGATTAGCGAAGCGTAAGGCGTCGATAATTTCCTAAACCCATCTGTTAGCGCCAGAAAAGCGCAAAATATCGACTATGATCTGTTCTCAGTCTTTTCGTGTCGTCCCGCTGTAAATCGTACTCAGCCAGCATCTTTAAACGGAACGTGTACTGCTTGATGTCGTCCATTGCCCTTGCGAGGGTTAAACGAGGCAATTGAATGGAATTCAGATCATTTAAGAAATCCTGGGGAGCTGAGATTCAGGCGGATGGCAGCGTGCTATTCCGCTTGTGGGCACCGGGTCAGCAACAGATTACCTTGCGTCTCGCCGATGGCGATCACCTTATGTCAGCCTCGGACGATGGCTGGTATCAACGGCAACTGGGCGGCATACAACCTGGTGCGACTTACAACTTTGTACTGGCGGATGGCACAGAAGTGCCCGACCCTGCCGCTCGCGCGCAACAATCCGGGGTCAATGGCCCTTCCGTGGTACTCGATCCTCGTCATTATGCATGGCAGCACACGGATTGGCGCGGACACACCTGGCAAGAAACCGTGGTGTACGAACTGCATATCGGGACTTTCACACCCGAAGGCACTTTCGAGGCCGCCATTACCCGCTTGCCCTATTTGCAGGCACTCGGCATTACCATGATTGAGGTGCTGCCGATATCGCAGTTCGGTGGCAATCGCGGTTGGGGTTACGACGGCGTATTGCTGTACGCACCGCACTCCGCTTACGGCTCGCCGGATGATTTCAAAGCCTTTGTGGATGCTGCACATGGACACGGCCTGTCGGTGGTGCTCGATATTGTGCTCAATCACTTTGGTCCGGAAGGTAACTATCTGCCGCTGCTGGCCCCTGATTTCTTCCACAAAGAGCGCATGACACCCTGGGGCGCGGGCATCGCATATGATGTTGATGCCGCACGTCGTTACATCGTGGAAGCGCCACTCTACTGGTTGCAGGAGTACCATCTTGATGGCTTGCGCTTTGATGCCATCGATCAGATCGAAGATACCTCCAGCAAACATGCGTTGATTGAAATTGCTGAACGCATCCGCCGTGAGATCACGGATCGCCCTATCCATCTCACCACGGAAGATTCGCGCAATGTCACCTTCCTGCACCCGCGTGACAAACAGGGCCATGCGCCGCTGTTTACCGGCGAATGGAATGACGATTTCCACAACGCCATACATGTGTTTGCCACCGGTGAAACCCATGCCTACTACCAGGATTTCGCTGAAGTTCCTGAAAAGCTGATTGCACGCATTCTGACTGAAGGTTTTGCCTATCAGGGGGAGATCTCGCCGCAGAGCGGTCAACGGCGCGGCGTGCCCAGTGCGGCACAGCCTCCGGTTGCCTTCGTCGACTTCATCCAGAACCACGATCAGGTCGGCAATCGTGCACAGGGTGACCGCTTAATCACGCTGGCAGGCACCGACCGCACCAAAGTGCTGCTGGCCACGCTGTTACTGTCACCGCATATCCCGCTGCTGTTTATGGGCGAGGAGTATGGCGAAACCAACCCGTTCCTGTTCTTCACCGATTTTCATGGCGATTTGGCTAAAGCGGTACGTGAAGGACGCGCCCGCGAGTTTACCGGCCATGCGGGGCATGACGACAGCGTGCCCGATCCCAACGCGGAAGAGACCTTTAACCGCTCGAAACTCGACTGGGGCAAGCTGGAGAGTGAGAAAGGCAAAGCCTGGCTGGCGTTCACTCAGCAATTGCTGGCATTGCGTCAGCGCCACATTGTGCCGCTGCTCGCCACGGCGGGCGGTCACAGTGGCAAAGTACTGAAAACGGCCAAAGGTTTTATCGCGGTGAGTTGGCAGTTCCCGCAGGGTGAACTCTCGCTGGCGCTGAATATCAGCAAGCAGGCGCAGCCCTTACCCACTATGGCAGGCAAAACCCTCTTTGCCTGGCCGCAGGAGAATGATGTGTTGCCGCAACATGCCATTGTGGTGCGTCTGGCACAGGGAGAAAAAGCATGACGATTCCTTCAGCGACCTACCGTATTCAGTTCCGCAACGGCATGACCTTTGACCGCGCCATCACCTTGTTACCTTATTTGCAGCGGCTCGGTATCAGCCACCTCTATGCCTCGCCTATTTTCACTGCCACCACGGACTCCACGCACGGCTACGATGTCACTGATGCCAATGAAATCGATCCTGCGCTGGGCGGACGTGACGGTTTTAACCGACTGTCGGCGGCATTACACCAGGCCGGCCTCGGTTTAATTCTGGATATCGTGCCAAACCATATGGCGGCATCACTGGAAAATGCCTGGTGGCGCGATGTGATTG
>NZ_CAJCKS010000258.1:0-5085 GCF_903970985.1 Pantoea sp. ME81
TACTCCTGTCCCAGACCCCCCCCCTGCCCCTCCACCCCGACGTACCCCCCTGCCCTTCCCGCCGCCCTCCCCATCTCTCTGCTCCTCAGGCCCGGCCTGAGAAATTTCGCGCAATCGCAACTGGTGGACTCGCCCATGACTGAAGCTGCTTTGATCGACGCTTTGCTCACCTTTCTTCAGCGTCAGGATACAACCGACGAAGACTTTAACCGCATGGCGCTTGCCGTCTTCGCGTACCAATTTGAACACAACCTCCCTTATCGCCGCTTCGCCATGCAGCGCGGTCGCACACCGTTTACGGTCAAAAACTGGCGTGCCATCCCGGCAATTCCCATTACCGCGTTTAAGGATCTGACGCTGAGCTGCCATGCCACAGATGACGTCGAAGCGGTGTTTATGACCAGCGGAACCACCGGCACAGTGAAGGGTCGCAGCTATCATCCGACGCTTGATGTCTGGAAATGCTCGATGATGCAGAATTTCCGCCAGCGCTTTATGGCGGGCGAAGAGCGGATTCGCATGGGCATTTTGTTCCCTGATAATCGGGCGCTGCCCAACTCTTCGCTGGCCCATTACCTGACATTAGCGGTGGAAAAATTTGGCACCGCCGAGAGCGAAGTGCTGCTGGATGACAGCGGTATCGCGATGGATCGCCTGTTTGCTGCGTTGGAGCAGGCTGAAGCACAGGGCGAACCTTATGCGCTGCTGAGCGCGAGCTACAGCTTTGTCCATCTTCTCGACGAACTGCAGCGCCAGGGGCGACATTTTGCATTACCCGCTGGAAGCCGAATTTTGGATACCGGTGGATTTAAGGGGCAATCCCGTGAGATTGAAACCGAACAGTTTTACGCCGAGCTGAGTGCGGCGTTGGGCGTACCGCGCACTCACTGCATCAACATGTACGGTATGACCGAACTGAGCAGCCAGTTTTATGATGACGGCAACGTGGCCTGTCCCTCGGTGAAATCCGGCCCGCACTGGATCCGCACGCGCGTGGTCAATCCGCTGACGGGCGAAGAGGAGCCGGAAGGTGAGATGGGCGTGCTGGTGCACCATGATCTGGCCCACTTCAATTCAGTGTCTGCCTTACTGACCGAGGATGCTGGCCGGGCAGTGGCGGGCGGCTTCCATCTGCTAGGCCGGGTCACCGGAGCGGATGCGAAGGGCTGTTCGCTGGCGATGGAAGAGTTCCTGGCTGCTGCGCAGGGTGCAGTGTGAAAGAGGTCGCGGGTTATCTACCGGGATGTTTATCACCTGAAGGGGTGCAGTGGCGCACGCTGAGTTTTAGCCATCACGGCCAGCACCTGGAGGTCGACGTGCCCGATCTGAATCCGGCACAAATTACTCTTCTCAGCGCACATCTGCGCGATCACGCTCGCGCTTATCTCAAAACGCTGAGCGTGGCGAAGATCGTAGCAATTATTGATGAGGCCATTGCGCGTTTGCTGGATCGAAACCATCCACTGCGCCGCAAGGCCGAAATGCTGCTGCCGATTGTCACCGGTTATGACGCTGAGATGATTCGCCTTGGGCTTACCGGATACCTCAAAACTTTTCGACAGCCGCAGCTCAAGCGCTTTTTAGCCGAGGACTTTAACGATCCACAGCTGCTGGATGATTTTCAGCCGCGACCTAATGGCGGCTTCGCACGGGCATTTGGCCCAGATCTGCTCATGCATATCTGGGCAGGAAATGTGCCGGGTCTACCGCTGTGGAGTCTGATTTGTGGATTGCTGGTGAAAGCGGGCAGCGTGGGCAAATTGCCCGGTGCCGAACCGCTGATGGCGGGCTGGTTCGCGCAACTGCTGGCTGAAATCGATCCCCAACTTGGCGAATGCCTGGCGGTAGTGTGGTGGAAAGGTGGCGAAGCAGAGGCCGAAAAACACTGGTTAACACAGCCTGACATGGTGATGGCTTACGGTGGCAACGCCGCGCTGGACGCTATCAAACAGCAACTGCCGGTCACCACGCGTTTTCTGCCGCACGGCCATAAAATCAGCGTGGGACTGGTGGCGCGTTCGGCGCTGGATATAAGGCAGGGCGTCGATCTGGCGCAGCGCGCGGCCTATGACGTCATGCGCTATGACCAGGCGGGCTGTTACTCACCGCAAATGCTATTTGTTGAACGCGGCGGACGCATCACGCCGCAGGAATTCGCGGAGTATATCGCCCATGAACTGCGAGCGCTGGCGCGCAAATATCCGCGTCGAGTGCTGTCTTCGGCTGAAGTTAATAGCGTGGCGGCCTGGCGCAGCCGTGAAGAGATTCGCGCGTTACAGGACAATCGCATCCTGTTCGGCGAGCCAACGGACAGCTGGTCAGTGGTGGTAGTAGATGGCCCCGAAGCTCTGATGCCGTCGGCACTCGGACGCACGCTTAAAGTGGTGGCCGTTGATGAGATTGAGGATGCGATTGCATTGATTTCGCAGCAGAAAATTTACCTGCAAACGGCGGCGGTGGCGGCCACACCGCGCGAGCTGTTTGTTCTCGCCGCGCGGCTAGGGCAAGCCGGTATCACCCGTATTACTGCCTTTGGCAGCATGACATCGCCTGCCGCCGGATGGCATCACGATGGCCGCTTTAGCCTGCTGGATCTGGTCACTTTTACGGAAATAGAGGCATCTGCTGAAACTGCCGCTGAGCGCTTCGCGCCCTATGCGGATTGAATCCACGTTTTTACAGGAGGTAAGAGATGAAATTTGCTGATCAAACGATTCTGGTGACGGGGGCGAGCCGGGGTATTGGTGCAGCTATCGCGCAGGCTTTCGCCGCTGAGGGTGCGCTGGTGATGGTGAACTACCTGCGCAGTGAAGCCGCAGCGATGGAAGTGGTAAAAAGCTGTGAAGCACTGGGCGGTTCGGCCATCGCCATTCGCGCTGACGTCACCTCAGCAGAGCAGGTGGCGGCGATGATGGAGCAGATCGCTAACACCACGGGTCGTCTGGATGCGGTGGTGAACAATGCTTTCGCACCCTATGTTTTCGATACCGATAATCGACAGCGCTTTTGGGAAACCTCATGGCAGGGCTACCAAAGCCAGTTTGACGGTGCCGTCGGCGCGGCCTATAACGTCTGCCAGGCTGCGTTGCCGCTGATGCGCTCACGCACACGCGGCAGCATTATCAATCTTTCCAGCGATCTGGTGGCGCGTCCCTCTGTTCCTTACCACGATTACGTCACGGCGAAATCCGCATTAATAGGCTTTAGCCGTTCACTCGCCGCTGAACTGGGGCCGCTGGGGATTCGCGTTAACTGTGTTGCGCCGGGTCTGGTCTATCCCACGGATGCCAGCAGTGCGACGCGAGAAGACGTGCGCGATTTTATCACCGCACAAACGCCGCTGCGCCGAATTGCCGAGCCAGTGGATGTCGCCGGTCCGGTGATGTTTTTAGCCTCAGAATGGAGCGAGTTTGTCACCGGGCAAACGCTGTACGTGGATGGTGGGTTGGTGATGGGATGACGGGGGGGCAAACGTTGATATTGTTGGAAGCACGATGGGTTAGCGTTAGTCTGATCACTGATTTAACAATTTGCTAACGCCGCTTAACGTAAACAGGGACGTTTAATGAATACCGCAACTATCCGCGCCGTCATCAGTGGAACGCTAGTATGCGTAAGAGCGCCTGTTCCACCAGCACTTCGGTGTCCGGTCGTGGAATCAAGGTGGCATCATTGACGCGCAACGGCAGCGACCAAAATTCACGCTCGCCCACCAGATGCGCAATCGGTTCGCCTTTCACCCGACGCGCCAGCAGCGCATTAAGTTCGGCAAGCTGAGTAGCGTCGAGTTCATGATCGTCAAACGCCACCAGCCAGCTGCGTGATTTTCCAGTAACAAAACCCAGCAAAATCTCCGCATCCCGTTTCGGGCTGTCTCCGCCACAGAGCGCGACCACTGCGTGCTTGAGCCAGTGGCGAATCATCATCAGTCTTGTCCAGCCAGCGCGGCCAGCTGATCGGCCTGATACTCCTGCACAATCGGCTCGATCAGCGTATCCAGCTTGCCTTCCATGGTTTCATCCAGGCGGTACAGCGTCAGGTTGATACGATGATCGGTAACACGACCCTGCGGGAAGTTGTAAGTGCGGTTACGGTCCGAACGGTCGCCGCTGCCCAACAGGTTGCGACGGGTTGAGGCTTCTGCCGCATTACGCTTGGCGGTTTCGGCGGCATGAATACGCGCACCCAATACCGCCAACGCTTTGGCTTTGTTTTTGTGCTGGGAACGTTCGTCCTGACACTCAACCACAATACCGGTGGGCAAGTGGGTAATACGAATCGCTGAGTCGGTGGTGTTAACGTGCTGACCACCGGCACCTGAGGAGCGGAAGGTATCGATTTTCAGGTCGCCCGCGTTGATTTCCGGCATTTCGGCTTCCGGCAATTCAGGCATCACCGCCACGGTGCAGGCAGAGGTATGAATACGGCCCTGCGATTCGGTTTCCGGGACGCGCTGAACGCGATGACCGCCGGATTCGAATTTCAAACGACCGTAAGCGCCTTCACCATTAATTCGGGCGATAACTTCTTTGTAGCCGCCGTGCTCGCCTTCGTTGGCGCTAATGATCTCGACCTGCCAGCGGCGTGCTTCGGCATAACGGCTGTACATACGGAACAGATCGCCTGCGAAAATTGCCGCTTCATCTCCGCCGGTTCCGGCGCGCACTTCCACAAAGCACGAACGTTCATCATCGGGATCTTTTGGCAGCAGCAGCACCTGAAGCTGTTGTTCCAGCACTTCACGCTTCTCACGCGAAATTTTTAACTCTTCGTTAGCCATTTCACGCATTTCAGGATCGTCGAGCATCATTTCAGCTGTTTCGATATCTTCCTGCACCTGCTGCCAGTCGCGGAAGCAACGGGTCACATCGGTCAACTGTGCATATTCGCGTGATAAGGCACGAAAACGTTCCTGATCGCCAATGACGCCGGCATCGCCCAGCAACGCTTCAACTTCTTCGTGGCGTTCCTGGAGGGCTTCCAGCTTGGCAACAATAGAGCTCTTCATGTAATAGAGGGTATCCCAGTGATAGGTCGTGACAGACCAGATTACTCTAAACCGAGGCTGTCACGTAAGATCTGCAG
>NZ_CAJCKS010000259.1:0-5048 GCF_903970985.1 Pantoea sp. ME81
GGTGGCATCGAAAGAGAAAGCCGCCTATGTCGCTGCGAAGCATGGGGTGGTAGGGCTGACAAAAGTGATTGCGCTGGAGAATGCCCAATCACCGATCACCTGCAACGCCATCTGTCCGGGCTGGGTGTTAACGCCGCTGGTGCAGCAGCAGATCGATAAACGCATCGCGGCCGGCGAAGATGCCGAAACCGCGCGCCTGGCGTTATTGTCAGAAAAACAACCTGCTCAGGCATTTGTTACGCCAGAGCAGTTGGGAGCATTGGTGCTGTTTCTGTGCAGTGAGGGCGGTGCGCAGGTGCGCGGCGCGGCCTGGAACATGGATGGCGGCTGGCTGGCGCAGTAATGCATCACGGCTTTATCCACGCAGCAATACACTCTTTCATCACGCGCAGGCGCTCGTCCAGCGCCGCTTTGGCACTGAGATCCTGCTGGTAGATAATCGATAGTGTTGACTGATTGATCAGATAGAAAAAGCCCAGCGCGGAGATATTGATATTGAGTTGCATCACATCGATATCCTCGCGCACGTTTCCTTCGGCGCGTCCTCGTTGCAGCAATTGCTGGGTGATACTGCTCCAGCTCTGATTAATCTGCACGGTAATGTCAGAGTCTTTGAGATGCCGCGCCTTGAGCTGATTTTCGCTGTTGAGCAGGCGAATGAATTCGGGGTTTTTCAGGTAATAGTGCCAGGTAAACTCCACCAGCTGCAAAATTGCCTGATCGGCGGGGAGGTGATCGAGCTTTAAGGCTGCTTCCTGCT
Organism: Pantoea sp. ME81; assembly: GCF_903970985.1. Lineage (NCBI taxonomy): Bacteria > Pseudomonadati > Pseudomonadota > Gammaproteobacteria > Enterobacterales > Erwiniaceae > Pantoea > Pantoea sp. ME81. The sequence goes on from NZ_CAJCKS010000259.1 coordinate 761, forward strand.
CGCGAATGTCACGATAGGCTTCTTCCAGCACGCGGGTAAACAGAATGTCTTTGTTAGTGAAGTAGTAGTAAATCAGTTGCTTATTGGCATGAGCGCGTTCGGCGATGCTATCAACGCGTGCACCGTCGAATCCTTTCTCAGCGAACTCGGCGCGCGCGGCCATCAGTATCCGCACCTGCTTATCCGTGACATCCTCAATGTTACTCGCAACACGATCAACCAAAGCAGAATCCCCACATATCACTGTTTTACTGAGCATTATAGTGCCTCTTTTTGCGCATAAAACAAGGGCAAAAGATTTTCAACTAACTAGTTGGTTATGTGAATTCGATCAAAGTCAGGTCTCTTTCTGCCCATTATAGTGACGTCATCAACCAGTTAGTTGATTGATTATGAATCAGCGAACGGCGGAGCGTTGAAATAGATGTTGAACGTGTTACTTCCATCACAAACGACTTTGAGGTGAATACATGGCGCAGATTCCAGTGGGCATCATCATGCACGGCGTGACCGGGCGAATGGGTAAAAATCAACATCTCATCCGTTCGATTGTGCAGATTCGGCAGCAGGGCGGTGTGGCGCTGGCCAATGGCGACCGATTGATGCCCGATCCGATTCTGATTGGCCGCAACGCGGAAAAAATGGCTGCGCTGGCGCGGGAATTTGGTATTGAACGCTGGGGAACCAACATTGATGAAGCACTGAATAATCCGCATGACATCATCTTTTTTGATGCAGCCACCACCCAGGCACGTCCGGCGTTGCTGAAGAAAGCCATCAGCAAGGGGAAACACGTCTATTCGGAAAAGCCGGTAGCGATGGGGCTGGATGATGCGCTGGATCTATACCATTTCGCACAAGAAAAAGGCGTGTGTCACGGCGTGGTGCAGGACAAGCTATGGCTGCCGGGTCTGCAAAAGCTGCGTTTGCTTAATGAATCCGGCTTCTTTGGTCGCGTGTTATCGGTCCGCGGTGAATTTGGCTACTGGGTATTTGAAGGCAATCGCCAACCGGCCCAACGTCCATCCTGGAACTACCGCAGCGAAGATGGCGGCGGCATTATCCTCGACATGATTTGCCACTGGCGCTACGTCATCGACAACCTGTTCGGTGAAATCAAAAGCCTGAGCTGCATCGGCGCAACCCACATTCCACAGCGCTGGGATGAACAGCAGCAACCTTATGACGCCACGGCGGATGACGCGGTGTACGCCACCTTCGAACTGCACAACGGCGCGATTGTTCAGATCAACAGTTCATGGTGCGTGCGCGTGCGCCGCGATGATCTGGTGACATTCCAGGTGGATGGCGTCAACGGTTCAGCGGTGGCTGGCCTTAGCGATTGCTTTACGCAGGCTAGCGTCAATACGCCAAAGCCGGTGTGGAATCCGGATATCCGTCAAACCCATAACTTCTTCGATGACTGGGCCAGCGTGCCGGATACCCAGGTCTACGACAATGCATTCAAAGTGCAGTGGGAGCTGTTTTTACGCCACGTCTGGGGCGAAGGGGAATATCGCTGGGATTTGCTGGAAGGAGCCAAAGGTTTGCAACTGGTCGATCTGGCATTGAAAAGCTGGAAAGAGCGTCGCTGGGTTGATGTGCCATCGCTGGAACGCTAAGGAGCCGAACATGAGTCGTCCCCATTCCGAACAACTTTCGCTCAACACGGCGACCGTGCGCCAGCAGTGGGATTTACGCCAAATCATTAAAGGTTGTGCGCGCCATGAGATTCGCGGCATCTCGCCGTGGCGCGATCAGGTAGCAAACATCGGTTTAGCAGAAGCGGCGCGGCTGATTCGTCATCATGATCTGCGGGTGAGTGGCTACTGCCGGGGTGGCATGTTTCCCGGCGTTGATCAGCAAGCACGCCAGGCGACCCTGGCCGACAACCAGCGAGCGGTGGATGAAGCGCTGGAATTAGGCGCAGAGTGCCTGGTGCTGGTGGTCGGCGGTTTGCCGCCAGGTTCGAAAGATCTGCCGGGGGCGCGCCAGCAAGTGCGTGATGGACTCAGTGCTCTGCTGGAGTACGCCCGCGCGGGCGGCATGCCGCTGGCGATTGAACCGCTGCATCCCATGTACGCGGCGGATCGCGCCTGTATCAACACGCTGAAGCAGGCTAACGATCTCTGCGATGAATTGGGTGACGATGGACTGGGGATTGCCGTCGATGTCTATCACACCTGGTGGGATGCTGAGTTTTATCAGGAAATCGCCCGTGCGGGTCTGAAACGGCTGCTGGCGTTTCATATCTGCGACTGGCTCACGCCTACGCGAGATCTGCTGGAAGATCGCGGCATGATGGGCGATGGCGTTATCGATATCCGCGCCATGCGGGAAGCGGTAGAAGCCCAGGGTTATCGCGGACTACATGAAGTGGAAATTTTCTCCCGCCTGAACTGGTGGACTCAGGATCCAGATGAGGTGCTTAAGACCTGCAAGGCTCGCCATCTGGCGCACGGTTAACCGTATCTGACAGAGCTGAAAAGCTGTTTTCGTCGGTCACAGACATTGTCGAGGAAAAGATGAATACAGATACCCGCAAAATGATTCTGGTCACCGTGCTGTGCGGCCTTGGCTACATGATGTACTCGGTGGATCGCATGACGGTGTCATCAGCCATCGGGCTGATCGCCGGAGAGTTCGGTCTCGGTAAAGCGGAGAGTGGCATTTTGCTCTCCTCCTTCTTCTTTGGCTTCATCGTCTTTCTGTTCATTTCCGGCATTATCGCCGACAAGTTAAGCGGCAAACCGGTGCTGATTCTCGGCCTGATGATGTTTTCACTGGCGACACTGTTAACGGGTGTCGCCGGCAGCATGACCAGCCTGATTTTTTACCGCGTGATGACGGGCATCGGTGAGGGCATCTTCTGGCCTGCCGCCTCGCTCGAAGTGGCCAACGTGACCAGCGAAAAACAGCGCACCACCGTGATGTCTCTTTATTGGATGGGATATCCGATTGGCGGATTCCTCGGTACATGGATGGGCGCCATGCTCGGTCCGATCTTTGGCTGGCGCGTGGTGTTCTACGTGGCGGGCGCGATGGGCATGCTGGTGGCGCTGTTGTATCTGGTGCTGGTGAAAAATGATCGGAAACCTGCCGAGTTGATTGCACGCCAGGCGGCGGAGAAAGTGCCATTAAGAACCTTGTTCCGCCATGCGCCGGTGTTGCTAATGGCCGCGTTCTATTTCGTGCTGCTGGCAGGCTGGTGGATTGTGCTGCTGTGGGCACCGAGCTATTTGATGCAGGTAAAAAATCTGTCGATTGGCACTGCAGGCACCATCGCCAGTCTGCTGGGCATTACCGGTGCGCTGGGCGGTTTTGTATTGGGGCGCTACTGCGACAAGGGCGATTTCAAACGTCGTCGCACCATTCTGATGACCATTACTTTTATCAGCGGGCTGGTGATGGCCGCCATGGCATTCAATCTCTCGGTGCCGTTGGTGATTGTGCTGGTGCTGATCCTCGGTTTCCTTGGCTATCCGATTACACCCATTGTTCTCTCGCTCACTGCTGAACTGGTGCCGCCTTCTCTGCGCGGTTCCGCCATCGGCTTTGTGATGAATATGGGAATGGCGGCGGGCGGCATCTCGCCAATTGTGGCGGGTTACTACGCGCAGCATTACACCCTGCAACCGGTCTGGCTGGTCGCCGCCTGCGTCATTATCTGCAGCAGCCTGGTGTTGCTGGGGGTGCGTCGCCTGCCTATCGGAAGCCACAACAGTTCGCAGAATGTGATGCCGTCCGGGCATCTGGCAAAACACTGAAATAAGGAACAGAACCATGTCTGTGAGCAATAAAGTGCGTTTACTGGATCGCAACGGTCAGCCCTACAGCTACATCATGCAGGGTGAGCGCCACTGGAGCGTACCGGTGAAACCGGTATTCAACCGCGACGTGTATGCCGCTGCACATGTGGTTGCCGACCCGCAGCGCATGCAAAATCCACATAGCGATATGGCGATTGACTGGGACAGCACGCTGGAATATCGCCATCATTTAATGTCGCTGGGATTGGGCATCGCGGAAGCCATGGATACCGCGCAACGCGGCATGGGGCTGGATTGGCCAACCGCGCTGGAGCTTATAAAACGCAGTGTTGAGCAAGCGAAAGCGTATCCGGGGGCACGGGTCGCCAGCGGGGCTGGCACCGATCATCTGACGGACTTTTCCCAACTGACCCTACAGGATGTGATTGCCGCGTATGAGCAGCAAATCTCAGCAATCGAAGCCTGTGGCGGCCGTATTATCTTAATGGCCAGTCGCGCGCTCGCCGCCATTGCTAAGG
>NZ_CAJCKS010000260.1:0-4933 GCF_903970985.1 Pantoea sp. ME81
TTCCCTACGCGCCGCTCTTCTGTACTGTCGAAGCTATATGGAGGTGCATTTCCCCGGCGATATGTTGGGTTCGGTGCTGGTGGCACTGGGATGTGCATTCGCTGTGAATAAAGCGGAACCGCTACTCACACCGCTGTTTGATAAACTCTGCAATTTGCATACTTATTTATTGGGGTATTTAAAGCTCACGCGCGTAAAACATTAATTGACGGATGATTAAACCGATGCGATTTTTACGCAGCCCTTATATTGCGCTGTTCATCAGTTGTGCATTGTTGTTTGCTATTCCGTTATTTGCCTGGGGAATTCACTGGAGCTGGAATGCCAACGATCAATCCGCGCTGTTATGGTGGTTTTATGTGCTGACGCAGACCGTGAGTAAACCATTTGGCTTTATCACGTCTGCGTTAATGTTGTTTGTTTTGATTTATACGCTGAATATTCGTCGGGGAGAGTGGCTTAAATTTGCGTTGGTGATGTTATTGCCGGTTATCGTTGGACAAGTGGCGGTCAGCGAGATCAAAAAGACCAACCATGAGCCACGCCCCTATGTGGTGTGGCTGAGTCAGACGGACAGTGAGATTGATCGCCACTTTTACCAGGATGATCCTGCCCAGCGGCAGCAGCTGGTTAGCCAGCGGTTGGCTAATAACCCCCAGATTCCGGATTGGCAGAAGCAGCACTGGCTTCAACAGGTCGATCCTGCCTTTCCTTCCGGGCACACGATTTTTGCCGCCACCTGGGCATTAATGGCGGTGGCGCTGCTGATGGCGCGGGGTAAGTGGCTGTTGGCTGGGGGAGTGATGCTGTGGGCCTATGGTGTGATCATCAGCCGTCTGGCGCTGGGTATGCACTGGCCGGGGGATCTGTTTACGTCGATTATGATTGCGCTGTATCTGAGTTTGCCTGCGGTGTGGTGGTGGTTGCGGCGAAAGGCAGGCTAAACGTTGCTCTACAAGCATTAGGTGATAACGCAGTCTGGTGCCGCTCTGGGGCTGGCTGTCCTCGCGCCGCTGACGCGGTACCTTCACTTCACTCGTCAGCCTGACGGACCGGTGCATACGGGACTTTCCCTGTCCCGGCTGCACCTTTCGCCAGCATCCATGCTGGCTCTCCTGGCTTCCTCATTCCGTTCAGCGCTGCGAAATGCCAGCCCCAGAGCGGCACCAGCCTGCTTGCTAACATCCGTTTACGCTGTTTGAAAGGGCGCGATGACTCAGGCGATAGCGCTTTTACTGCCACAAAGCGCACTGTGTCGGAGGCCCGCACCAACATGTTCATATATATAAAAAGGCCGCCATTTTAGAAAATAGCGGCCTCATTCTAAAAGCACCTAAGCATTCGCCAGTGAATTGATTCTCTTATTGCTGCTGATAAACCGGCGAGTGGACGGATTTATCGGTCAGGGGATGTAGCTTGCTGTCATTATTGACGTGGTGATATTGATCCTCATCCCCCATATTAATTTTCTTCTCGCCTAAATCGAAGGGATAATTCTCGTACAGTTTATTCGGTGTGCCGGGATGCCAACTGGCGGGAGTTAATAGCCAGGTATTGGCGGTGCGTTCGACGCCGATATTGGCTTCAACCTGAGTGACAGCTAACAGGGAAAAGGCGGCTAAAAGAATCATCACTAATTTCTGTTTCATGGTGGTCACCTCGTGGTTAATAACAACGGTTGTGTTGATAGCGTTATTTTCTCACTGTGGCGGTGACCACACTCAAACCTGAAGATGACAATTTTGACAGGCGATATTATTGCGGAATCGAGAAGGTAAAGGTGCTGCCTTTACCGAGTGTGCTGATGACCGCGACTTTACCGCCGTGCAACTCGGCGATGGTTTTCACAATCGCTAATCCCAGGCCGGTATTTTCGGTACTGGTGCGTGAAGGGTCGGCACGATAAAAACGCTCAAACAGATGCGGAAGATGTTCGGGTTCGATGCCTTCACCATTATCCTGCACGCTAAAATGCAGCCAGTGGGGCTCGCGAACCGCACGCAAAATGATCTCACCGCCATTGGGCGTGTAGTGCAGAGCATTCGACAGCAGGTTAGAGATGGCGCGCTGAAAATGCAGCGGATCGGCGATAAATGACTCATCGCCCGTTTGTATCAGCGTGATGTTTTTCTCCTCCGCCAGAATGTCGTAAAAGCCAATCAGACGACGGAACTCATTGGCGCTATTCAGCAACTCCTTTTTCAACGGCTCGCGACTGTTATCGGCACGCGCCAAAAACAGCATCGAGGAGACGGTGCGCGACAGTCGTTCACCTTCTTCCACTATCGCCTCTAACGTCTCCTGATAATCCGCCGCACTGCGCGGTTGATTCAGGGTCACGCTGGCTGCTGAAATCAAATTATTGATCGGTGCGCGCAGCTCATGCGCGAGGTCGGAAGAGAAGCGCGTCAGCTGGGCAAAGGAGGCTTCCAGTCGTGTTAACATACTGTCGAACGAAGAGGCTAACACCACCAATTCTGACGGCCAGCGCTCGGTGGCCAACCGCGTGTGCAGCTCTTCCACGTTGATGGTCTCAATCTGACGGCTGATCACCCGCAGCGGGCGCAAGCCTCGACGCGCCAGACCATAGCCGCAGGCGGCAAACAGCAGGATCGCCAGCGCCGCAGCAATCTGCATGCGCGCCCAGTAATTTTCGATGATTTCATTATTGCGTGAGACGTTAAGTGCGGCCTGCACCAGCCACAGCTCTTTGTCCTTGAGCGGGAAAGTGGTGGCGGTAATCAGATACTTCTCGTGCAGCTCACCGTCATGGTGCTTCCAGCTCTGGTAGTTAAAGTCTTTGGTCGGGGCAGGATAGGCGGATTGCGGTACGCGCATATTTTTCGACTGAGACCAGACCTTGCCATCCGGGCTGATAATGCGCAGTGACAGGCGATCCTGCTCAGCGATGAACTCGAATAACTCCTTTTGCCACTGCTCCTGCGGACCCTGACGTTCGCTGATGGTGCTGGCAATCTCTTTCTGGAACTGTAACGTGCTGCGCAACTCATTGACATCTTTGCTGTTGAGCTGGTCGCGTAACGTTTGATAGAGCAGGCCGGAGACGCTGTACAGGACTATCGCCATCGCCACAGAGAAGAACAGGGTGAGACGAACAGTGATCGGGACGTTACGGGGTATCAGCATGCTCTTTTTCTTCCAGGACATAACCGGCACCCCGGATGGTGTGCAGCAGTTTTACCTTGTAGTTATCATCAATTTTGCCGCGCAGACGGCGGATCGCCACGTCAATCACGTTAGTTTCAGGATCGAAATTCATGTCCCACACCTGCTCGGCGATCACCGTACGCGACAACACTTCACCGCTGCGACGCATCAACAGGCTCAGCAGCAGAAACTCTTTCTGCGTCAGCTCAATGCGGTTGCCTTCGCGTGAGACTTTGTGCTTCACAAAGTCCAGCACCAGCCCGCCAATTTGCAACTGGGATTCATCACTGCTCAACACTGCACTGGGCGTCTGACGGCGCAGGATCACCCGCGCGCGTGCCAGCAGTTCACTGAAAGAGAAGGGCTTGATCAGGTAATCTTCCGCGCCCAGCTCCAGCCCTTTCACGCGATCTTCAATATCATCGCGTGCGGTGAGAAACATGACCGGTGTGGCGCGATCGGCTTGCCGCGCCATCTCCAGCAGTTTCCAACCGTTGATGCCCGGCAACATCACATCGAGGATTGCCAGGTCGTAATCGTGGGTAAGCAGCAGGTGCAGACCGTCAATACCGTTGGCAGCCACATCCACCACAAAGTCATTCTCGCGCAGCCCTTTGGCGATGTAATCCGCCGCCATCTGCTGATCTTCTACCAATAACAGTCTCATGCTTCCTCCGTCGCGTGGGTCAGCGCATCCAGCCGCGCACCGGTGCGATCAAACAGCAAGTACAGCACCGGCGTGATAAACAGGGTGATGAATTGTGAAAACACCAGGCCACCGACCACGGCCACGCCCATCGGCTGGCGTAACTCGGCGCCAGCACCCCAGCCACAGGCAATCGGTAGCGCACCCATGATGGCGCACAGGGTGGTCATCATGATGGGACGGAAGCGCTGCAAACAGGCCTGAATGATCGCGTCATGCGCGCTCAGCCCCTGCTCACGCTGTGCCGAAAGCGCAAAATCGATCATCATGATGGCGTTCTTTTTCACGATACCAATCAGTAGCAAAATGCCGATCATGGCAATAAAGGTCAGATCCAGTCCCATCAATCTGAGCGACAGCAGCGCGCCAACGGCTGCAGAGGGCAGGCCCAGCAGAATGGTAATGGGGTGGATCCAGCTTTCATACAGCATACCGAGAATCACGTAAATCACCGCCAGCGCCAGCACAATTAACCACACCTGGCTGCTCTGCGACTGCTGAAACAGCGCCGCTTGTCCGGCGTAGTTGCCAAACACCGTGGCGGGCAGGTTGATGGCGCTTTCCGCCTGGCTGATGGCTTGCGTGGCATCGGACAGAGACTTGCCTGGCGCAAGGTCAAAGGAAATGGTGATCGCGGGCAACTGGCCCTGATGGTTCACGGCGGTGACGCCCTGTACGCGGCTGATGTGCGTAAAGGTCGACAGCGGCAACAGATCGCCCGACGCAGAACGGACATAAATCTGTGACAGGTCACTCTCGTTCTGACGGAACGGCTGCTGCACTTCCATGATCACCTCATAGCTGTCTTCCGGTGCATAGATGGTGGAAGCCTGCAATGTGCCAAAGGCGGCGTACAAATTGCTGCGGATCTGGTCGAGATCGACGCCCAGCAGTGAGGCTTTATTGCGGTCAATGGTGAGCTGCGCCTGTAAACCGTTGAGCTGGGCATCACTGTTCACACCGACAAACACACCGCTCTTGTTCATTTCTGCCATTAGTTGATTAGTGTAGTCGTTGAGGCTTAAGCCGCTGCTGCTGCTCACCGATTGCAGTGTGTAC